>JAWOGI010000390.1:0-8960 GCA_046496975.1 Desulfobacteraceae bacterium
CGGCCCCGTAACCATGAAACTTCAGCGGGCATTCAAGCGGAGGGTAAATTAGCCTTTAGCTATTGACAGTTAGCCCTCTGCCTGCCTTCATGCTTTGTTGTGCCCCCAGGGCATGGCCGTTATATGAAAGTCGTGTAATCCCGGCAGCCGATTCGGGGTATTGCCCTGCGCTCATTACTCCCGGACAGCAGTTCTCTCACCCCGGGTGCCGGGAAAAGCCCGATGTTTTTTATCTTGACAAAAAAGGCGGATAATTGTATGGTTTTCTGATTTAAAAATGATGCTATCAAAGCAGTTACAGGGAAACAAAGGAGAGTATAACAGGATGTATGCAATTATCAAAACCGGCGGAAAACAGTACAGGGTCCAGGAAGGCGAGACCTTGAAGGTTGAAAAGCTGGATGGCGGCAACGGGTCAGAGGTTAATTTTGATTCGGTTCTAATGGTTTCCGACGGAGAAAACATTACCCTTGGAGAACCCCGGGTGGCCGATGCCCTTGTAAAGGGTCACATTGTCGAGCAGGCAAAAGACAAAAAGGTTCTGGTGTTCAAGTACAAACGGCGCAAGGGCTACAGAAAAACCCAGGGCCACAGACAGTATTATACCGCAGTAAAGATTGACGCGATTCAGGTATAACCGAATAGAGATAAAGGAGATAAACCATGTCACATAAAAAAGCAGGCGGAAGTACAAGGAACGGTCGCGACAGTAATGCCCAGCGCCGGGGCATAAAACGATACGGCGGTCAGAGCGTTATTGCAGGAAATATTCTTGTAAGGCAGCTTGGAACAAAGATCCACCCCGGTTCCAATGTGGGAATGGGCAAGGATTATACTCTCTTTTCTAAAATTGACGGCGTTGTCACCTATGAGCGTCAGGGCCGGGATAGAAAGAGAGTGAGCGTTTATGAAGCGTGAAATTCATTGACGAAGCACGCATCACGATAAGGTCAGGCAACGGGGGCCCGGGCTGTGTCAGCTTCCGACGCGAGAGATTTATCGAGCGGGGGGGACCGGACGGCGGCAACGGGGGAAACGGGGGCAGCGTTATCCTTGTGGCCCATGCCGGCAAACGCTCCCTTTTTGACCTTTACCGCAGCAAGATCGTAAAAGCCAAGAACGGGATGCCCGGGCTTGGCAAAAAAATGCACGGCCGTAACGGGGCTGACTCGATCATTGAACTCCCCCCGGGCACCCTGGTGAACTGCACAGAGACAGGAGAGCTTTTGGCAGACCTTACCGAGCCCGGGGACTCCTTTGTTGCGGCAAAGGGGGGCATGGGCGGAAAAGGCAACAAACACTTCGCCACATCCACCAACAGAACCCCGAGATTTGCCCAGCCCGGCATGCCGGGAACAGAGATCAAGCTTACGTTTGAGCTGAAACTCCTTGCCGACATCGGCCTCATAGGACTTCCCAACGCAGGAAAATCCACCCTGATCAGCAGAATCTCTTCGGCCCGTCCCAAAATTGCCGATTATCCATTTACCACCACCATGCCCTCCCTTGGAATGGTGATGCCCGAATATGGAGAGCCCTTTGCCGTGGCGGACATCCCCGGCCTGATCAAGGGCGCCCACCAGGGAACAGGACTTGGCATGCGTTTTTTAAAGCACATCGAACGTACCGGCATCCTGGTTCACCTCATTGACCTTTTTGACATTGACCCGGCCTCTCCTTTGGAGGCGTGGAACCTGATCAACCGAGAGCTTGCCCTGCACAGCCAGACACTGGCAGAAAAACCCCAGGTGGTTGTGCTGAACAAAATCGACCTGACAGGGGCAACGGAAAAGGCCGAGGCTTTCAGGCAGGCCTGCCCCCAGGAGAACATCTTCACCATTTCAGCGGCAACGGGAAAGGGAACCGGCGAGCTTGTAACCTTTCTGGCAAAAAGAATTCATCATCATGCACAATTTTGACGAAACAGTTCTGAAAACCAACAAACGGGTGGTTATCAAGATCGGAAGCGGCGTGCTTACCGAAAATCACGGTCTTGACAGGGCCATTATCCAGACCATTTCAGATCAGGTCTCTTTGCTGAAAAAGAGCGGTGTTGAGGTGATCCTGGTCTCGTCAGGGGCCATTGCCGCCGGGGTAAAAAAAGCCGGTTTTGACCAAAGACCCGACGGCATCCCGGCAAGGCAGGCCTCGGCTGCCATCGGCCAGGCCGACCTGATTCTGGCATGGGAGACGGCCCTGGCAGCGGATCACCACAAAGCCGCCCAGCTGCTGCTGACAAGAGACGACCTCAGCCACCGGAGACGGTTTCTCAATGCCAGGAACACGATCAACCAGCTTCTCGACTGGAACATCATCCCTGTTATCAACGAAAACGACACCGTTGTCATCGAGGAGATCAAGCTTGGCGACAATGACAACCTTGCCGCCCTGATCACCCTTCTCATGGACGCCGATCTTTTGATAAACCTGACGGACATCCAGGGGCTGTACAACAAGGACCCCAGGGAGCACGATGATGCCGTTCTCATTCCAAGGGTAACAACCATCACAAAAGAGATGGAGGCCGCTGCCGCAGGCATCCCCGGCAACCTCGGCACCGGAGGCATGCTCAGCAAACTCCAGGCGGCAAAAAAGCTCAACCGGGCCGGAATTCCCATGATCATTGCCTTTGGTAAGGACGGAAATATCCTCCTGGATCTCTTTGCCGGCAGAGAGAGGGGAACCTGCTTTGTTCCCGGAAAACAGCGGCTCAACAGCCGGAAGTGCTGGATCGCCTTCAACCTGAAAGCCAGGGGCGCTGTATATCTTGACAACGGAGCGGGAGAAGCTGTGCTGCACAGGGGAAAGAGCATCCTTCCCATCGGTATCACATCGATCCAGGGAACCTTCAAAGTTGGTGATCCCGTTGAGATCAGAGCGGAAAACGGCGATACCATCGGCAAGGGACTTGTCAACTACTCGTCCGTTGACATCGATACCATCAAGGGGCTGAAAACCGATAAAATTCAGCAGGTGCTGGGTTCCAAGCCCTACAGCGATGTGATTCACAGGGACAACCTGGTCACCACGGTAACCTGTGAGTAATCTACAACGGATTTGGCCGAAAATCTTCATCACGACCCAACAACACAACCCGGAAGAGTATTGACCATGACAACAGAAAAGACCATCATTGCCATTGCCCAAAAGGCAAAAGAGGCGTCAAGGAAAATCGCTGCTGCAGACAGTGAACAGAAGAACCAGACCCTGGCCCTTATTGGGGAAAAGCTGAAACACTCTGAAGAAAAGATCCAGGCAGCCAACAGAAAAGACCTGGAGCTTGCCCGGGAAAAAGGCATGGCGCCTGCCATGGTTGACCGGTTGAAGATCACCGATGCCACAATAACAGGGATGATCAAGGGGCTTAAAGAGGTTGCCGCCCTGCCCGACCCGGTGGGTGAAGTGACAAAAACCGAAACAAGACCCAACGGCCTCATGGTCTCCAGGGTTCGAATTCCCCTGGGGGTCATTGCCATGATCTATGAATCACGGCCCAATGTCACCGTGGACGCGGCTGCCCTCTGCCTCAAGGCGGGAAACTGCGCTGTTCTGAGGGGCGGCTCGGAAGCCTTTCACTCGAACATGGTTTTGGCCGGGATTATCGGCAGCGCCCTTGAAGAATCAAACCTGGCCCAAGAAACGGTGCAGGTGATCCCCACCAGGGAGCGGGACGCCGTCACTGTTCTCTTAAAGCAGGAAGAGCTCATCGATCTTGTGATTCCCCGGGGCGGAGAGCCCCTGATCCGGTTTGTGGTGGCAAACTCCTCCATTCCTGTTCTGAAACACTACAAAGGGGTGTGCCACGTCTATGTGGACAAAAGCTGCGACATGGACCAGGCCGCTGAGATCTGCCTCAACGCCAAGACCCATCGTCCCGGAGTGTGCAACGCCATGGAAACCCTGCTGGTCCATGAATCGGCCGCTGACCGGTTTCTGCCGAGAATGGTCAGCCGGTTCCAGGCAGAAAACGTCGAAATCCGGGGGTGCGAAAAAACGGCGGCCCTGGTTCCCGGTGTGAAAAGGGCAGACCAAAGCGACTGGCACAGGGAATACCTGGATCTTGTCCTTTCCGTGAAAGTCGTTGCCACCATGGACGGGGCAATGGATCACATTGCCCGGTACGGGTCCAGCCACACCGATGTCATCGTCACCGACGACTACCAGAGGGCCAATGTGTTTGTTAAAAACGTCGACTCCTCCATGGTCGGGGTCAATGTTTCCACCCGGTTCAACGACGGTGGAGAGCTGGGGCTTGGCGCCGAAATCGGCATCAGCACCTCAAAACTCCACGCCTTTGGCCCCATGGGCCTTGAAGAGCTCACCACGAAGAAATTCGTCGTCCTTGGCAGGGGCCAGACGAGGAAATAGCGCAAAAAGCAAGGAAAGATGAACATAGGCTTATTCGGCGGAACATTCAACCCGGTACACAGGGGCCACATCCATGTGATCAGGTACGTCAAAGAGCTGTTCGCCCTGGACACTGTCTATCTCGTTCCCTGCGCCACCCCTCCCCACAAGGCAGACACCGACCTTGCCCCTGCCCGTCTCCGCCTTGAAATGGTGGCAAGTGCCGTCAAAGACCTGCCCGGACTTGTCCCCTCGGACATTGAGATCAAGCGGAGGGGCAAATCCTACACCATTGACACGATCAACCAGCTGAAAGAGAAATGGGGCCAGGAGGACCGGCTTTTCCTTATCATGGGGTCCGATGCGTTTCTTGACATCCGATCCTGGAAAAACAGCCTGGAACTGTTTTCCAAAACCCCTGTGATCGTAATGCTCCGGGCAGGAGAGAAGAGAAAAATCGAGAGTCTTACGTCTTTTATCAACAACAGGGTATCCGGGGATTACCGGTATGAAGAGAAAACCGGCAGTTTTCTGCATCCCCAGCTAAAACCGGTTCATCTCTGCAGCGTACCCGAAATAGAGATCTCTTCGACCCGGATAAGAAACCGTGTCAAACAGAACATGCCGACAGCATCCATGCTTTGCGATTCTGTGGAAACAATAATCAGACAAAAAGGATTGTATCTATGACAGAGAATTCTGGTTCCATTGAAAAAATTGAGCCGTACATTCAAACGGCAAAAACAAGGAAGGCGGAAAATATCACTGCCATTGATGTGGCCGAGCTAACCTCCTACACCGATATCATCATCATCATCACGGGGAGTTCCGCCCGCCAGGTGACATCCATTTCGGAACACATCCTCTCCACCATGAAAAAACAGGGGAAACAGCCCATGGGCTTTGAGGGGATCAAGGAGGGGCGCTGGGCCCTGCTGGACTTCGGGGATGTTATCATCCATGTTTTTGATGAAGAGACGAGAACTCTCTATGATATTGAGGGGATGTGGAGTGACGCCCCGACCATCGACCTTGCCCGCTTTTCCGGGGGCAGTTAACCCGAGAAGGAGCCACCATGACCGTTAACAGCCAGAAAGTGGATGCCCTTGTCATCCTGGACGGATGGGGAATAAATCCCGACAAGAGGGGAAACGCCCCGGCCGCGGCCAATACCCCCTTCCTCGACTCGCTGGAGCAACACTACCCCTGCTGCCGCCTCTCCTGCTCGGGAAAGGATGTGGGGCTTCCCCGGGGGATCATGGGCAACTCCGAGGTGGGGCACATGAACATGGGAGCGGGAAGAAAGGTACTCCAGAACCTCGTGAAAATCGACACTGCCATTGACGACGGCTCTTTTTTTCTCAACAGAGAGATCGCCTCTGTCATGGAAAAGACAAAGACCCGGGGTGCAGCACTGCACCTTATGGGCCTGGTTTCCGACGGCGGAGTTCACAGCCAGATGACCCACCTCTTTGCCCTGGTTGACATGGCCCTGGAAAAAGGGGTTGAACAGGTGAACATCCACTGCATACTGGACGGCAGGGACACGCCGCCCAAGAGCGGTGCCGGTTATGTGGCCCGGCTTGAAAAATTCCTGGAAACAAGACCCGGGGCAAACATTGCATCCCTTTGCGGCCGCTACTACGCCATGGACAGGGACAACCGGTGGGAGAGGATCGAAAAGGCCTACGATCTGTACACCATGGGCCGGGGATCCCTGTCCGGTGATCCTGTCAAGGCCGTTGAAAACAGGTATGAAAAGGGAGAGACCGATGAATTTCTCACCCCCGTGGCAATTGTCCCCCCCAGCGAAAATGACTCCGGCAATGGCGACAACGGCACCCGGCATGTCAAAGGGGGGGACAGCCTGATCTTTTTCAATTTCCGGGCCGACAGGGCACGGCAGATCACCCGGGCATTGACGGAAAAAAAGTTTTCCCATTTTACCCGGAAGAGCGCTCCCCAAATCTTTGATTACCTCTGCATGACTTTGTACGACGAATCCTTTGACCTGCCCGTGGCCTTTGGCCCCCAGCACCTGGACAATATCCTCGGCGGGGTGGTCAGTCAACAGAACATGCCCCAGCTTCGCATCGCAGAAACGGAGAAATACGCCCATGTCACCTATTTTTTCAATGGCGGTGATGAAACCGTCTTTCCCGGAGAAGAGCGGGTGTTGATTCCTTCGCCTACGGATGTGGCAACCTACGATGAGAAACCAGAAATGAGTGCCGGGCAGGTGGCCCAAACGGCCTGTGAAAAAATTGAATCGGGGGCGTTCCGGTTTGTCGTCCTCAACTTTGCCAACATGGACATGGTGGGCCACACCGGGGTGTTCGAAGCAGGGGTAAAGGCCTGTGAAACCGTTGATCAATGCACCCGGATGGTGGTCAGCAAAATATGGAAAACCGGCGGCACCGCCATGGTCACAGCGGACCACGGCAATGCAGAGATGATGATGGATGCCGACGGAGCCCCCCACACCGCCCACACCCTCAATCCTGTGCGATTCATCCTTGCCGGCGACAACTTCCGGGGCGCATCCCTGCACAACGGAATCCTCGGGGATATTGCCCCGACGGTACTGGATGTGATGAAAATAGATAAACCCGCTGAAATGACAGGAAAATCCCTTATCCTAAAGCAAAACGGGTGATTTTCTGCAATGGATAACCCACAAACGGAGAAGAGCACCATGGGCGATACAATCATAGACTATGCAACCGGTATGGAACTTCCCCTCATCGGCCCCGAGGAGAACAGACAGCGCTTTGAACGGGCACTTGTGGAAGAAAAGGGGTACGCGATAGAGGAGATCCGGGTCAACGAAACCATCCAGGTGATGTTCAAGGATCAGCCCTATGTTTCCACCCTTGACCTTGTTGTCTTCTGCCGTGAAACCCCGATAATGGCGGTGAAATGCATTGCCGGCTCCCTTGGTTCCTATGAAAGGGAGATCCTTGCAGGGGCCCGGCTTGTGTATGACCACCAGATCCCCTTTTCCGTTTCAACGGATGGGAAGGAGGCCCTGGTCAGGATTGCCGCCACAGGCGGTCAGCATAAAAAAGGAAGCAGGGGACTTGACGCGGTGCCCTCAAGAGAAGAGGCAGAAGAGATGCTGAGCACTGTTAAACCTGAAAAATTCCCCGAAGAGAAAAGAGAGCGGGAGATGCTGATATTTCGAACATACAACATAGAGGTCATGAACAAAGAGTGCTGAAGGCCCCAGTGGAAAAAAACCAGTTGGGAAAAGAAACAGGGAGAAAGTTGAGTTCCCCCCCCGTTTCTTCTGCAAGCTCAGGTCATGCCGGCATCTCCGGCTATACCTCTTTGCCGCAGTGCTTGCACACGGCGGCTCTTTTTTTAATGATCTCCGCGCAAAAGGGGCATTCCATGGTGTAATGCCTCTCGTGGAGGGTCTTGACCGCATCATCCGACGCTTTCTGAAGCACCTGGGAGGGAAATTTGTGGTTGATGAGGTGTTCGATGGCTTCCATGCCGCCGATCTCCTCGACCATTTCAACCCCCTTGAGCCTCACCTTTGGCGGCTGCTTGGGATCAAGAACCATTTTCAAAATCCTGTCCCACTCTTTTCCCATGTAAAAGTCCGTGAGCATGGAAAAGCCCTCTTTCATGGCCTCCCTAAAAGCCTCGCGCATGGCAAGCTCCTGGTCATCCAGCACCTGCCCCTTGCCGCCGCTGGCGCTGAACACGGGCATGTAGGCATAAATACCCGATCCGGGCTCGGTAATGCACCGGTAGGAAGCTGTATACTCCATGGTTTCCTGGAGATCCTCCCACCCCTCTTTGTAGGCTGAGCAGTCATCGTTAAAACAGACGAACATATAGGGCGAGCCCCATCCAAGCCCGTCACTGAATGTAATCTGGGGGACTTCCCACAGGGTCATTTCCCTGTTGCAGTCCTGGCACAGCGGTTTTTCCATCTTCAGGACCCGCTCGAGCATTTCGTCCTTTGTTTCCATAGCCATATATACCTCTCCTTTAATGGTTTTCGCCAGAGCATTGCCGTTGGCGCTGTTTCAAACTTCTTTGCGGCCGGTTCCATAACCATGGACCGGCCATGCCGGTTTATACAATAATCAAACCGGAAATCAAAGTAAGACCACATGGCCTGTTTGTCAAACAGATGAAACCATGAAGGATAATTCAGACACTCCCGGGACGTAGGGGTCGGGGCACTGGATTTCAAGGAAAGCTTTGTGGCATGTGTCCCAGGGGGAAGGCAAGCAGTTCTATTCCCGGCCCGTTTCAGGACCGGTTTCGGACGATCACAGGCCTGCAATAAAAGCTTTCAGTGCAGCTTTTTTTGCAGGTGCAATATCCTTGAACCTGACACCTATGCCGTCCTGGTTGAGCCTGGCAACGGAGCTTTCAAAGGAGAGCTGTGCTTCCTGATGCTTGAAAGAAAAGAAAAGGGTTATTGTAACTCGTTCGTTCAGTAAAAATTTTCTGGATGTTTTGACAAACATACCGGTTTCAGAAATGTCGCTGGATTTCTCATGCATGGTGTGATTGGACGATTTAATGGCAACCCCCAGGTTGACAGGATACCTCGGACTTGACCGTTCACTGATGTCAATCAGGGTCTCCTG
>JAWOGI010000334.1:0-4746 GCA_046496975.1 Desulfobacteraceae bacterium
TGTCACGGAAAGGGCCGATCCGGTGGTGATGCGTTCTATTTCGTCATAGTTTTCAAGGTTTCTGTCTGCAATGATCTGGATGCTTTTCAGGCAGGAGCCGTCGTTGAGCTCCAGGAACGAGAACTCCTTGGAGGCCCGCCTTGTTCTCACCCACCCCTTGACCAGCACCTGGTCCCGGGGCGCCTCTGCCGCCAGAAGTCTGTTTATCTTTGTTCGTTTCATTTCTCTCCTTTGTACCGTTTTTTATAAAAAAGCCATCAGCCATCAGCCTTCAGCCATCAGTAATCAGTAATCAGCTTCCAAATAGATACCTGCTGCTTACTGACGGCTGATGGCTTTCTTCCTTTGTTGTGAGCACGCTGCTCATGGCTGCTATATGAAAGTTTTAAGTGTTGAGAACGCTAATTATCCATTGCTTTCTCCATGGCAAAGTGCCATAATATCTATTTTGCCCGACAGTATAAAACCACATAATTGTTAAAGATTTATCATGAATGAAAAGAATATTCAAGCCTGCCTCGGCAGTGTGGAGATGCCCAGCCGTTACCTTGGCAATGAGGTGAACAGCGTTAAAAAAGAGTTGCCTGCAATGGACTTAACCTTTGCCCTGGCCTTTCCCGACCTTTACGAGATCGGCATGTCCCATTTTGGCATGCAGATCCTCTACACCATTTTAAACCGCCAGGACAATATTGCCGCGGAACGGTTTTTCACCCCTGCTTCTGACATGGAAGAGGCCCTGAAAGAGAGTTCCACCCCTTTGTTCTCCCTGGAGTCGAAAACAGCCCTGGCCCGGTTTGACATCATTGGGTTCAGCCTTTTGTACGAGCTCAACTTTACCAATATTCTCACCATGCTCTCCCTGGCCGGTATCCCCTTTTACGCCGAAGAGAGGGACGAGACGTTTCCCCTGGTCATCGGCGGCGGTCCCTGCGCCTTCAACCCCGAACCCCTGGCGGATTTTTTCGACATCTTTGTTGTGGGAGACGGTGAGGAGGCGATCCTGGAGGTCAGCCAGGTCTGTATCCAGTGGAAAAAAGACGGCAACAGTACCAGGCAGGCCCTTTTGAGGGAGCTGTCCAAAATCTCCGGGGTGTACGTGCCCTCGTTTTTCAAGGTGGATTATGATGACCAGGGGATTCAGCACCTTGCCCCCCTCTATCCTGACTACACAATTGTCAAGAAGGCCCTTGTGGCCGATCTTTCCAGGGTCGCCTTCCCCGTCTCTCCCCTGGTGCCCTTTGGAAAACCGGTCCACGACCGGCTCCGCCTTGAAATTGCCAGGGGCTGTTCCCGGGGGTGCCGCTTCTGCCAGGCGGGGATGATCTACCGGCCCGTCCGGGAGCGGTCTGTGGAGGAGCTGAGGAAGATAACCGAAACCAGCCTTGCTGCCACAGGATACAGTGACATCTCCCTGCTCTCCCTGAGTACCGGGGATTACAGCAGCCTTGAAAAACTGATGACCTCCCTGCTTTCGGTGGATGCCCACCACTGCACGGCGGTCTCCCTTCCCTCCATCCGGGCCGGACGGCTCACCCCCCAGCTGATGAAGATCATCCGGTCGGTGAGAAAAACAGGGTTCACCATTGCCCCGGAGGCCGGCACCCAGAGGCTGCGGGACGTGATCAACAAGGATATCACCGAGTCTGATATCTTTGACACGGTGACCAACGCCTTTGACCTGGGGTGGCGCCTGGTCAAGCTCTACTTCATGAACGGCCTGCCAACGGAAACCAGGGAGGATATAGAGGGGATCTGCGATCTTGCCAAGAGACTTGCCGCCTTGAAACCGGGCAGGAAGGCCGGCATCACCGTCAGCTTTGCCACCTTTATTCCCAAGGCCCACACCCCTTTCCAGCGGTGTTCCCAGATCACAACGGAGAAGTCCAGGGAGAACCTGGACTATCTCAAGCAGAACCTGCGCCACCCGGGCATTAAGCTCAAGTGGCAGAACCCTGAGATGAGTCTTATCGAAGGGGTGTTTGCAAGGGGGGACAGACGGTTGTCCCGGTTGCTGGTTTCGGCCTGGGAAATGGGATGCCGCCTTGACGGGTGGGATGACAAATTCCGGTTTGACCGGTGGCAGACGGCCTTTGACGAAACAGGCATCGATCCCTATTTTTACACCTCAAGAGAGCGCTTACGTGATGAAGTGCTGCCCTGGGCCCATATCCAGTGCGGGGTAGAAGAGGCGTTCATGGAGGACGAATACGACAAAGCCCTGGCGGAAACCATGACCAAAGATTGCCGGGAGAATGCCTGCAGCAATTGCGGGGTGTGTGATTTTGAAACGATCCAGCCGGTGGTCTTCGGCCACGAAGAGAGCCGGGAGTATGAGGTGGGGCAGAGTGCCGGCGTGACCCGAACCGGGGATGTGCACTATGCAAAGCTGCGGTTCTATTACGAGAAAATCGGGGAGACCCGGTTTTTCGGCCATCTTGAACTGGCCAACATCATCAAGCGGGCCATAAAACGGGCCGGCATCCATGTCAAGTACACCATGGGGTTTCATCCGGACATGAAGCTTGCCTTTGACAATCCCCTGCCCGTCGGCATGGAGAGCGAAGAGGAGTTCTTCACCCTTTACGCCGATATCAAAACAGCTCCGGATATCATGGTAAAGCGGCTGAACACGGCACTGCAGAAGGTGATTGTCATCACCCGGGCGGTTCCTGCCGGCCGGGTGAAACAGGAGTCCGCCGATGATCAGAGTGTCTACGACATCACCCTGGACGATATCGCCATTGATCCCGCTGCCGTTGCCGCTTTTCTGGATAAAACCGAGCACGTTGTGGAGCAGGTGAATCACAAGGGGAAAAAACGGGTGACCGATCTTAGAAAGGCTGTTGTAGCAATGGAAATACTTGATTCTTACCGCCTTAAAATGGTAATGAGAAAATACAAGGACCGCACCATACGGCCTGGGGAGATATTAACCAGAATTTTTGCCGTTCCCGAACAGGCACTGTGCACTGCAGAAATTCGCAAGCTGAAAACCGGGTGACAACAATGCTCAAGGAACTTGTGGTAAATGCGGCAGAGTATGAGACAAGGGTGGCCCTCCTTGAAAATTCCACCATTGTGGAGCTGTTCATCGAAAGGGGCAACGAATCCAATATTGCCGGCAGCATCTACAAGGGACGTATCCAGAGGGTTTTGCCGGGTATGCAGGCGGCTTTTGTGGATATCGGGCTGGAGAGGGCCGCTTTTCTCTATGTGGACGATATTCTGGATGACACCAGTCGGGACCTTGCCAAGCAGTTTGAACAGGAGATGGAGGGAGACGGGACCGGCTCCCGGCTCAACGACCTGGAAAACGGGGAGGAGTCCCTCGCCTGGAAACGATCCTGCTCTCCCAACTGCAGCATAGAGGAGCTGGTCACCGAAGGCCAGGAGATCATGGTCCAGGTGGCCAAGGCGCCCATCGGCACCAAGGGACCCAGGGTTACCACCCACATCTCCCTTCCCGGCAGGTTCATGGTGATCATGCCCACAGTGGACCACATCGGCATCTCCAAGCGCATCGAGAGCGAAAAAGAGCGGAAGCGGCTAAAAGAGCTGCTTCTCTCCATTCCCAATGACGGCCACGGCTATATATTCCGCACCGCCGCCCAGGGCATCGGGGAGGAAAGGCTTCAAAAGGAGATCTCTTTTCTCTGCAAGACCTGGGAGGATATCCAGAAAAAGAACACCAGGACATCGGCCCCTTCCCTGCTGTACAAGGATCTCTCGGTGATCTTCCGGGCGGTGCGGGACCTGCTCACCGACGAAGCGGACAAGCTGATCATCGACTCCAGGGCAGGGTACCAGAGTGTCCAGAATTTCCTCAAGGAGCTCATGCCGGGCCTCAATGTCTCGGTGGAACTCTACGACGGGGCCGAGCCGATTTTTGATGCGTACAACATCGAAGGGGACATCACCCGGGCCCTGAACAAGAAGGTGTGGCTGAAATCCGGGGGGTACATCATCATTGACCAGACCGAAGCCCTGGTGGCCATTGATGTGAACACGGGCAGGTATGTGGGCAAGCACAATTTTGAAGAGACCATCCTCAAGACCAACCTGGAAGCTGTCAAGGAGATCGCCTACCAGATCCGGCTGAGAAACATCGGCGGCATCATCATCATCGATTTCATCGACATGAAAAAACATCTTCACAGAGAAAAAGTGATGGCCCAGCTCCACGAGGTGCTGAAAAAAGACAAGAGCCAGACCAATGTTCTGCCCCTCTCCGAACTGGGCCTTGTGGAGATGACCCGGAAGCGGATCCGCAAGAATCTGGCCAGAACCCTGTGCGAGCCCTGTTTTTACTGCGGAGGGGACGGTGTTCTTCTGTCAGGCCGGTCCATCTGTCACAAGATATACCGGGATTTGTTGAGCGAGTCCGGGGACATGATGGGCAACCGGTTTACCGTCAAGGTGCATCCTGAGATCGCCCAGCTCCTCCACGGGGAGGAGAAGCGGCTCATCTCTTCTCTGGAAAACCGCATCGGCAGCGCCATTGTGGTCTATCCGGAACCCCACTACCATCTGGAAGAGTACCATATTTTTGAGACCCTGGTGAAATAATTCATGAACAGCAATTCTAATTTTGACAGAGGACCAACGGGGTCAGGCCTGCGTTATTGTCATTATCTGTCCTATCCAGTATAATCCCAAAAACGCCGTAGATAATGACAATAACGCAGGCCTGACCCCTCACAGGTAAAATTAAGGCCATAATTAGAATTGCTGTCCATGAATTTG
>JAWOGI010000097.1:0-8760 GCA_046496975.1 Desulfobacteraceae bacterium
GATTTAAACCATTCCTGGAGGGTCTCTGGCCCCCCTTTTCTGATCAAACGAACTCACGTTTATTTTATCTGTGCAATAACTGTGCTGCTCCTGTTTACCAGATCAACCTGTGCCGATACCTCCAAAACATCCCCGACACTGGTCAATGCCGTAATGTGTGAATCCATAGAAAATTATCTTCCAGTCCATCCAGCCGTGGTTTTTTCTATTTCCCTGGAAACAATCATCTGCTTTACCAGCTTTGATCCTGTGCCAAAAACAACTGATATCTTTCACAAATGGTATAAAAAAGACCACATGGTTTCTTTTACCAAACTGACCCTGAAACCACCCAAATGGTCGTCATTCTCCAGCATGCAGCTCAGAAATCTTGACAGGGGACCCTGGCGGGTCGACATTGAGAATGCAGAAGGAAAGGTTCTTAAAACCCTTCGTTTCAGCATCTCGGATTAACCCTCATGGACACCATTTCTAACATAATATCCGGACTCAGGTGGCAGGATCTGTTTGATATTTTATTCAACAGTTACGTCCTGTTTCGACTGTATGTTCTGTTCCGGGGAACCAATGTCATCCGGGTGCTCATTGTTATCATCCTTCTCTGGTTTGTAAAGCAGGCAGCCCTTGCCATGGGGCTTATCATTACAAGCTGGGCCATGCAGGGAATTATCACCGTTGGCGCCTTTGTCATTATTATTGTGTTCAGAAATGAAATCTCGAGCGTCCTCCAGACAAAAAGCTTTAAGTCCTTTTTCTGGGGAATTCCCCGGTATCAGTTCCAGACGCCTGTATCCATAATTGTTGAGAGCGTCTATGAACTGTCCCGAAAAAAACTCGGTGCATTGATTGTTCTCCCCATGAAACAGGGCCTTGAAACCTGTGTACAGGGAGGGATTTCCTGGCAGGGGAAACTCTCCCGGGAAATGCTGGTGAGTATTTTCTGGCGCGACAACCCAGTCCATGACGGTGCCGCAATCATCCAGGGAAATCAAGTCACCGATGTGGGAGTGATCCTGCCCCTGTCCAAGCGTCAGGATTTACCCTCCTATTTCGGAACCCGCCACAGGGCTGCCATGGGACTTGCAGAACAGACCGATGCCCGCATCATCGTGGTTTCTGAAGAAACAAGAAAAATATCGCTCCTCAAAGAAAACAAAATCTACGACATCAATGACAGCGATATCCTTGAAACGCTTTTAAATAAAGATCTTGGCACGGAATCGACCCGGCTGGGCCTAAGACATCGGGCACTTGGACTTACCACTGCCGCGGTGATTTGCCTTTTCAGCGTCACCGGGATATGGCTCAGTTTCTCCAAAGGAGTTGAGATGCTCGCAAACCGTGAGGTTCCCATTGAATTTACGAATCTTCAGCCAAAAATGGAAATCAAAACATCAACATCCAACAGCGTAAAACTTTTGATCAGCGGTGCCCGGCCCCTGGTTCAGGCCATGGATCTGGATCAAATCAAGGTAAAAGTAGATATTTCCAAAGCCGTTCCAGGACCCAACCTGCTGAACATTGAGCCTGTCAATGTCCTGCTTCCCCCTGGAATCCAGTTAAAACAGGTGGAACCGGCACAGGTCGAGGTCGCCGTGGATATGCTTGAAAACAAACGCCTGGTTATTCAACCCGACTGGACAGGAAAACTCAGAGAGGATCTTATTCTTGAATCCACAACAGCCGTTCCTGAAACCATTATGGTAACAGGTGCAAGCCTTACATTAAAAAACATTGAAACCCTGTTCACTGAACCGATCCCCCTTGGGAAAATAACAGCCTCTGGCAGCCTGTCAACGGGGTTTTCTCTGGGTCAGTCAAACCTGAAGCTTGCGGAACCTGCCCAAAAAAGCGTTGTCATTCACTACCAGGTAAAGCATCGCCCTGAAACTGAAATCAGACCTTCACCTGATACGCCCTTACCCCCGTCATGAATGTCAAGGCGTAAAAAACCCACAATCTTTTTTAAAAGGTAAAATCAAAGGAACCCCCATGGAAATATATAATGATTGTGTTTTGTGTATTCTGCGTCAGTCCCTTGAAGCCGCCCGGTTTGTCACAGGTGATGAAAAAATCCACAGGAAGATATTAAAACAGGCGTTAAAAAAAATGGCGGATTTTTTTCCTGTTTAAGGCAAAATGCAAAATTGTTGCTGATCTGGCCCGTTGCCGCCTGGGAGACATTGTGATTGCCCATTATTTTTAAGTGTAAAGCGAAAGGAATTTTTTATGAAAAAGCACAATCATAAACTCGGCACAAAAGGTGTTCAGCATATTATCCGTGCAACCGGTTATTCTCTTAAAGGATTGAAAGGGGCCCTGGCTCATGAAGAGGCTTTCCGGCAGGAAATTTGGGCATCTGCCGTCCTTATGCCCCTGGCCCTGTTTCTGGGACAGGGTGGAGTTGAAAAAGCAGTTCTCTGTGCCAGTCTTCTACTGGTTCTGATTGTGGAACTTATTAATTCTGCCATTGAAGCAGTTGTTGACCGCATCGGTAAGGAAAACCATCCTTTGTCCGGCATGGCCAAAGATCTGGGTTCGGCTGCAGTTATGGTTTCCCTTATCAATGTGGTCATTGTGTGGTCCCTGATTCTCTGGGATCGCTTAATGGAATAATTTTTAAAAATGACTTGACCCGTCCCAGCAGTGGGTGCAGAGCTTTTCCTTTGGCAGGCCGATGGCCGCTACGATGTCTTCCATCTTCTGGTACCGCAGGGAGGTGAGGCCCAGCCGTTTTCTGATGTTGTCCACCATGGCAAGGTGTTTGGCGGACCCGTTGACGGCGTATTCAGACAGGTCAGTATCCTCACTTTTTTCAAGATCGTAGATTGATTTTCGTCCGGCAAGGTCAAGGGTGGACCTGGAGGTTGAAAAATTGAGAAACTCACAGGGGTAAATCAGACAGGGGCAGGCAATGCGCATGTGCACCTCTTTTGCCCCGTATTCATAGAGGATCTGGGTGTTGTCCTGGAGCTGGGTGCCCCGCACTACGGAATCGTCGCAGAAGATGATCCTCTGGCCATTGATGATCTCCTTGATGGGAATCAGCTTCATGCGGGCCACAAGATTTCGCATGGCCTGGTTCTGGGGCATGAAGCTTCTCGGCCAGGTGGGGGTGTATTTGACATAGGGCCGCATGTAAGGGGTTTTGCTCTCGTTGGAGAATCCCACGGCATGGCCGATGCCCGAATCGGGAATACCGGCAACGAAATCGGCCTCTGCCGTTTCATTCCTGGCCAGGGCTGCGCCGCAGCGGTAGCGGACCTGTTCGGTGTTGATGCCTTCATAGGTGGATGCCGGGTAGCCGTAATAGACCCATAAAAACGAACAGATCTGCATCCTGTCGCCGGGGGCCTGTTTCTGCTCTCTTCCCTCGGAGGTCATGAAGACGATCTCTCCCGGGCCCACAAAATGGTCCACCTCGTACCCCAGGTTGGAAAAGGCGCTGGATTCGGAACTGGCGGCAAAGCCGTTTTTTCCCTTGCCGATGATCACCGGTGTCCTGCCAAGGAGATCTCTGGCAGCGTAAATACCGGTTTTTGTCAGCACCAGCATGGAGCAGGAGCCCTTGATGGCGGCCTGGGCGTTCCTGATTCCCTCGGTAAACGATCCTGCCTGGCTGATCAGCATGGCAACCACCTCGGTGGGATTGATGTTGCCGCCGCTTGTCTCTGCAAAGTGGATTTTCCTGGAAAAGGCCTCTGCGGCGAGTTCTTCCAGGTTGGCTATCCTGCCCACACACACCACGGCAAATTTGCCCAGGTGGGAGTGGAGAGTGATGGGCTGGGAGTCGGTGTCGCTGATCACCCCCACCCCCATGGTTCCGGTCAATGACTCAATATCCCCTTCAAATTTTGATCGAAAATAAGCATTTTCCAGGCGGTGTATGGTTCTGTGGATACGATCACCGTCCATTGTGGCCATTCCGCCCCTTTTGGTTCCAAGGTGGGACAGATAGTCTGTCCCGTAAAACAGGTCCCTGTTACACGCCGATCTTGCTGTACAGCCGAAAAAGCCACCCATGGTCTATTTTCCCTCTTGTTGTTAAACTTACGGTTGCAACCCTCGGGCCTGGTCATAGCATCGGCCGCTGGTCACATTTGGCGGGCCAACTGACCCCACCCCAAAGTGGCCGATAATATGACCAAGCCCCAAACCTCATTGAGTCGTTATATTTCAATGCCCTTTTCAATGGCTCGTGTCGTTGATCCGGATCTGCCGGGCAATGATTTTGACATCATCCATAACCTTTTTCACATCAATTGTGAAGATTTTTTTATTTTCCATGACAACCCTGCCGGCGATGATGGTTGCTGCCACATCACTGCCGCTGGCAGCGTAGACAAGGTGGGAATAGGGGTTGTACATGGGGACAAGATGGGGGGATGAGGTGTCAACAACAATGATGTCCGCCTCTTTTCCCGGTTCCAGGGAGCCGGTGGCCGCCTCCATGCCAAGGGTCCTGGCACCGTTTATTGTTGCCATCCTTACGGCGGTTTCTGCGCTGACGGCTTCGGGGTTCCCGGAAAACACCTTGTGAAGCCTTGCCGCTGTGCCCATTTCCAGGAAAAGGTCCAGGTCGTTGTTGCTGGCGCAGCCGTCTGTGCCGAGTCCCACACAGATCCCCTTCTCGATCATCTTTGGTACCGGGGCCACCCCTGAGGCCAGTTTCATGTTGCTCTCCGGGCAGTGGGCCACCTTGACACCGTATTTTTTATAAAGGGCCATGTCCTTTTCTGACAGGTGGATGGAGTGGCAGGCAACCAGGTCAGGCCCGAGCACCCCAAGGCTTTCCAGGAAGGCGGCCGGGGTTTTGCCGTATTTTTCCATGATTTGGTTTTTTTCGTCCCTGGTTTCGGCCACATGGATCACCATGGGCGCGTCGTTTTTCCTTGCAAGGGCTGCGGCTCTCTTCAGGAGATCAGGGGCGCAGATGTAGGGAGAATGGGGTTCCACGGCAATGGTCACAAGGGGGTCATCCCTCCATTTCTCCATCATTTCTTCGGCATAGGCAAAACCATTGTCAAGGTCTCCATAATTGGGCGATGGAAAATCATAGAGCACCTCGCCTGCCACCACACGCATTCCGGAATTGGATGCGGCCCTTGCCACTTCATTTTCAAACAGGTACATGTCGCAGAAACAGGTGGTCCCGGAGAGGATCATTTCCGCGCAGGCCAGCATGGTTCCTGCGTAGACCTTCTCCTCTGTCAGCCGGGATTCGGCAGGAAAAATATGGTGATTGAGCCATTCCATCAGGGGCAAATCATCGGCCAGGCCCCTGAACAGTGTCATGGCGGCGTGGGTGTGTGTGTTCACCAGCCCGGGCATGATTATGCCGCCCCTGGCATCGATGACCTTTTCGGCATCAATTTCTGCGAACTCCTCTTTTTTCCCTGTCCTTACAATTTTTTTATTGTCCACCAGGACAGCGCCGTCATCAATTCTTTCCATTTTCTCATTCAAGGTAAGCACAGTACCGTTGGTCACAAGTAGATCCATTGTTTTATCCCTTTCCTTAGCGTTTGTTTGGTTTTCCTTTCTGCTATATCCTCTGGCAGGAAAATTGGCAAGTGTAAGGGCCATATAAACAATAAAACAGACCAATGCAACCGCTCTTTTGAATTGCTTTCTGCGTTGCGGGAATGGACACATGTAAGGTTGAAACGAGAGAAATTCTCATTATCCATCGGGGGGGCACCGGAAAGTCGGGGTTTAAATCGGTGAAAGAAGCTGGTATGATATCCTCAACAGGAACAGCAAATGACTTACGGGACCTTGATCACAACATCGGCCATACCCGTTGCTTCACGGATCAATGTGATCAGGTCCCAATAGGGTATTGAATGGGAAAAAGCGGGAGATCTCTTGAACTACTTTTATTCGGTAAACAGCCAAAGAACCATTGAGCTGAAAATCAAACGGTCCACTTTTATCTGTACCATGAAATCTGTTGAAGAGCTCTCCCAGGCAAAGGGCTTTATTTCAGAGGTGTCCAGGGAGCATAAAACCGCCACCCACAATTGCTGGGCCTATATTGTGGGGGAAAAGGGGGAAACCTTTCACGCCTCTGATGCCGGAGAACCTGCTGGAACAGCGGGGCCTCCCATGCTCAACACCCTTTTCAAGTTTGACATGACCAATACCGCCGCGGTGGTGACCCGGTACTTTGGCGGGGTAAAGCTGGGAATAAAGGGGCTCATTGACGCCTATGGCGATTGCGTCAAACAGTGCATTGAACAGGCGCCGCTGAAAAAACTGGTGAAAACGGCTTCCTATGAAATTCAAGTGCCCTATCCGTTTAATGACACACTGATCCACCTGCTGCAGAACTACAGGGGCAGGTTTAAAGAGACGGTTTACACCGATACGGTGACCCACCTTTTTGAGGTGGAAAAGCCGGACTGCCAGGATGTGGAAGAACTGCTCACCGAGTACCGGAATGCCGGCAAGCTGACATTCTCCCTCTAATCCTCATCCCGAAAATCGGCAAGATAGGGTTCCAGGGTTTGCACCTCGTTGGGTCTCAGATCCCGCCATTTTGTCGAAAAGAGTTTGTTGCCGGCAAGGTCTGAGACCAGGGTAAAGGTTGCCGCCTGGATTTCAAAGGGGGGTGTGTGGGATATTTCAACCCAGAGGGTTTTTTCCATTTCAAGGTTGTATTCCTTTGATATCTCCTTGGCGAAATTCTGGATACAGCTGTGTACGGACGTGCCCGAACCGTTGTTCTGGCAGATAACCGCCACGGGTCTGAGATAGCGGATACCAGACCCGTGTAAGGCAAGGTTGACAATGCGTATGCGGTAGGATCCCGGCCACCAGCAGATCGGTTTTTTCCCTGGTCTGGCTGTGCCGTCCCATTCATAGAGGCCGTCATGGAGGATGCCGTTGTCAGCCATCCCTTTTCTCCACAACGGCGGCTATGGCGTTGACAGCACCATCGATTCCGATGTTGCCGGTGTTGAGTACCATGTCATAGTTGGCTACATCAGAGATGGATGTATTGAAATATTTTCTGATAAAAGACCGTCTTGTGGATTCTGTCTGGGTAATCCGCCTGCCGGCATCCTCCTTGGAAATATTGAATGCATCGGCAATGCATTTTCGCCGTGTGTCAAAGGGGGCTATAATTCTGACACTGACCCTTTTTTCCGGGGGGATGATAAAGTTGGATCCCCTGCCGACAATCACACTTCTGCCGTGCTTTCCCATGGTTCCCACCACTTTCATCAGGTGCTTCAAATAGGCATCAGGCCAGAGGTACCGTTCATCCACCAGGGAGGCGATCCAGTTGTCAAGGGTATTCAGCCCCCTTTCGTCCAGGGTCTCCATGAACCTGAGGCTTATCTTGGCATCTTCTGCCATTTCATTGACAACTTCCTGGTGAAAAATATCATAGTCAAGGCGCTTGGCGATTTTTTCAGCAACAAGCCTGCCCCCGCTGCCCGGCTCCCGTGATATGGTAACACAGACTGCCGGTTTCACCTGCTTTGTTTTTCTTTCCGCTTTCTGGTAATCCCATTTTTTGACCTGCTCTTCGATGATTTTGCTCATGGACCGTTTTTTTGTTTCCATACGATTACCTCCTTTTATGGTACAAAAGATCAATAGCATTGATAACTGCCGTCAGCCTGTCAGTTAAAAGCAGTTATGGATGACACTGATTCTGCCATTGGCTGAGGCTGGCAGGCATTGGCCTTTTCCAGAGTTTGATGCGACGGAACGAAAAGCGGTATGATTATCCGCGTAAACGACGAGTGGCGAAGAAACAGCTCTCCACTTTCCTTGTAGTATGCACAGATCATTTACTGCTTGTCAACGACAAAGATGGTCTTACGCCATGATGCCCCTTGTAATTTCAAGGCCGGTGGGGGCCTTGAGCGGCAGTCAGCCTTGGCCGGAGTCAGCCTTGACTGGCAATAAGCCTTGACCGGCAGGCAATGGCGAAATCCTCGGGATAGTGGCCGTTGATCCATCTCTGCTGGGCTTCGCTGAAGGCTCCGGGAGAGTATGGGATTTTGGGCAGAAAAGAGTATAAGAGCCTTTGGTCCCGGTTTTTGGAATCAAACCGTTTGGAAAATTCAATGGAGGTCACCATCTTTGCTCCCATGGCTTCCAGGGTCTGGAGGGCCGTCAGGATTCCCCTGTCAAGGGAGTTTCGCATGGGGTCATCCGCCTCGAGAATGTTGCCGCATGGTCTGAGAGGCATCATCTGAAGCTCCCACTGGGAGGTCTGGGCCTTTGGTACAAAGAGGATGATGTTGTCGTCTTCATGGACAACAAGATCAGAGGGGCTGGCTTTTTCCCTGTCCACCCGCTGGTTGGACCTGATTGCGGCCAGGTAGTTGTCAAAAAAGCCTTTTCCCGTGTCTTTTTGATACGCCTCTACGAACTCTGCCACCATATCGCCGCAGGCAAAGGACGGCATGTCGCTTGCCGGGAAGATGGCGGCCTTTTCCGGTACCATGGCGTACTGCTGGTGGATCTGCTGGTGGGAGGCGTGGAGCCGGTAGCCGGAATGGGCAAAGCCAAACCCGAAGTTCCAGCCCCACAGGCAGCCGTTGAATTGGAGTTTCGGCCTGTCCGGCGAATTCAGCCTTTTGATGATCTCCAGCCGGAGGTCTTCCAGTTCTGCCCCAAAGATCTCTTCACCGGACAGGATGATATTTTATCAGCAATCTTATCAGGATGTCCTTCTGTAACTGATTCTGAAGTCATCATATAATTTTTTGCCATTCTACCACCTTCACTTTATATTAT
>JAWOGI010000191.1:0-5570 GCA_046496975.1 Desulfobacteraceae bacterium
CATCAGCCTTCAGTAATCAGTACTCAGTTATCAGCTTCCAATAGATACCTGCTGCTTACTGACGGCCGACGGCTTTGATGTTTTGTTGTGAGCACGCTGCTCATGGGTGTTATTAGAAAAAACGAAGAATTTCGTGCAAAACAGTCCGCTGGCTGGCAGAGGGTCACTTGCCAAACCCTCCGGACCTGCTCCGAAAGCCGGTTTTTGACCTGCCGATCCGTTTTTTCAACTTGTTTGAAAACGAGCTTTTTTTGGCCATGCGCTGGGAATAAAACCCCGGTCTCTTTTTTTTGGCAATCTTTCCAGTGGATCCGAATTCGCCGTTTCTTCCAAAAAACGGGCGGTTGTTGGCCCTGTGGCGCTGATACCCCTGGTAATCGTTTCTGTAGACCGGTTGGTACCACCCGCCGAAGAGACTGGATATCAGGGCGTATTTCCCGTAAAACTCCCAGAACGAGTTACCCGAATTATCCTCCTGCCAGCGGCCGTATTGGGAATCCCCCACAAAATCGTATCCAGGAGGCGAGGGGGTGGTGTTGAACTCTCCCTCTTTTTTTGTCAAAAGCGCCATGCCGAGGAATTCCCGGTTCTGGTTGTAATAGTTCTCGTCAACCTTGAACCAGTCGGTTTCCACGGACTTGTCGGGGAGCACCACAAGGTATTTGTGGTAAAAATCCTTGAAAATGGTTCCTTCTTCTCGCATGTCGTTGAGGACCACAGAATAGGTGGACTCATCTTTATCTTCCATGGATTGCTTGATGGTTTCCAGGGGAGCATCCGGGCCGCTGCCGCACCCGCAGAGAAAAAAAGCAAATACAAGCACAAAAACCGGAAAAAACCGGTACTGCAAGGTCTTTGCCGGAAAGAAATCGATAATGGAGTGGGCTGTTTTTGGTATCATGGCTTTTCTGTAGCAGATATAAAAAAAAAACGCAAGGAAATATAAGAAATTCTCGCCGAAGCATTGCCCTACCCTTTCATCAGTCTCTGGAGAGAAAAACAATTTTGATTTCCGCTCTTCTTTCAAAAATTTTTTTCTTTGACATGCCCCTGGCTTCCTGTCTGTATTTTCCCGCGGAACTGATCGTAAACACCGACGGCTTTATCCCTGCTTTGACAAGTTCATGGACAATATTGGCGGCCCTGGCAGCACCGAGTTCAAAATTAGATGGATATTTTTCTGTATGAATACTGTCCACATCCGCATACCCAGTAATCTGAATAAGAACCTTGTGCTTTTCAATAACCTTTGCCAGCTTTTTTAAAAAACTTCTGTATTCCTTTGCAAGAACAGCACTTCCCGAGGCAAAAAGAATGGGCAGGGAATTTTCGATCAAACTGGTTTCATAGCTGTCTGAGACCTCAACCCAGTCAGAAATGCCGGCCTTTTTTATATTCTGCTTCAAATCGGTTTTAAACGTTTCCGGCAAAACACCCCTGTTTTGTCCTTCTTCCGTAATTTTCCCGGAACCTGTTAAAAAATCAACTTTTTCTGTGTTTCCAAGCTGTTTTAATTGTTTATCGATAAGAACAGACAATCTTTTGTTTTCTGTATCCGCTTGCTGGATCTTCTGCTGTTTGACTTCAAGTGAATGGTAAAGTTTCCAGGGAACAGGCTTTTTGCGTTCCTCCATCTTTTTTACCCTGTTGCCAAGCCACTCTTTTTCAATCCCCATGCGGTGAATTAATTGTTTATTGGCATTTAAACTCTCTCTTAAACTATTTATAAAATAGAGGGTTTCGGTTCTTTTTCTAGAGTAATTTTCATTTTCCGAATAAAGCGGTTTATATCCACGAACGGCTTTATCTTCACCGGCAGTGAGTAACAACGGAAAACAGAGACAAAGCAACAAAACCACAGCTTGAAGAGACACCAATTTTGTAAATTCTGTTTTATGAATTATATACACCATTATTTCTCCCCCAGGCTGAAAAAGGTAATTTCGGGCTTGGTCATATAAATTGGCCGCTTTTTCCCGATATTTTCAGGAAAGAAACTGGAACTAAATCACCTTTCAGGGCCTGTTATCTTCCTGCATGGGGACGGTAATAAAACGTTCGTCCACACCAGGGATAACTCACACAAGACCTGGAATCACCATACCCCAAAGACTTGGCAAGATAATATTTAACAGGGCGGGTCGACATAGGCAAAATGTTACTTCCCAATCCCTGGGGCCACCATATCAAATCTTTTTGGGTAAAATAGATTCTAAGGCTCATGTGCACCTGGAATATCCCCTGACCGACCTCCTCTGTGTCAATGATATTAACACCCCGAAGCCAGGACTGGGTTTTTGTACGAATCACATCATAATCAATCTGTCCTTCACTGGTTTTTGAGTATGCTTCTACATAGACTCCCTTGATTTTTTCCACCAGCTGCCTGTACCCGTCGCTTATTGCCGCCCTTTCAGCCAGAAGCCTTCCCTGGGCTGGACTGGTTGCAATCTCCGGGACCATGCCTTTGCCAGTCACTTTAAACGTAACGATTCTCTCCTCTGTACCACTGTTCTGGGGGGCGACGGCACTGCCAGGGACTGCTTTACTACTATCGGCAGGCACCCCCAGCAAAGAACACCCATTTAGTGTAACCGCTGATAGAAATACTAAAATCAACCAGATGATCCCGTTTTTTTTCATTGTTCTTCTCCACATGATATACTACAATTGACAAACACGCCGATATCCAATGGGCTGATATTCAAACGCACATTTATAAGACATTCTCGACAAATTATAATAAAACTTAACATGTTTAATGACTCCTGCACCAAAAACAAAGCAAAACTAATGCCGCCCCTGTTTTTTTTCTTCATATTTGCCGCCGGTATGGTTCTTACTCCCTTGATATCACACGGAACAGGAGCCCAGAAAACATATTATGCCCGACTCGACGTAAAGTATACGGACAACAGTATTACATCGAACAATTTACTTCTCTTTCCAGCAGAGAACGATTTCAGGGCGGAAAAATTTACCCTGCTGGAACAATCAGGCATTGCCCACTCTTCGGATAAAGATAACAAATTCGATTTAAAAACAGAGGCAAAACAAGATGCCATAAAGAGGGTGCTGGAACAGAGAGGGCTTAAATCCATAAAAAGCAAAACTTCAAAAATAAACGGTTTGTACAAGAGTGAAGTGGTTATGAGTTATGAAGGCGCTGTCAAACTCCCATGTCAAATGATTGACATCTCATACGACAAATCAAAAAACCAGTGCCTGGTAACCCTGAAAATAAAATTCTCTGCCATTGCCTTTCCAGACAGATGGCAGTCACTTAAAATAAAACAGATAATAAAACAGAAATTCAAGCAGCTTATTCTGTTTTTTCATTCTCCCCAATGAATCGGCCTCCGGGGCTTGATAACCGAAGCCTGACCCCACCCCAGGGTGGCCTATGTTATGATAAAGCCCGGCCTCCGTTCTGTTTGGGGTTTACTTTTCCTTGCTGATCTTTTACCCTGTTGTATCTGTGTTCCGAGGGATTTTGAAAGAATCAAAAAAAAACACCATAAACCGGGAAAAAAATGAACCAAAAAGAGATCGAAAAACTTCAAAAAAAAATTTCAAGAAAAGAACGGCTCTGCAGTGATGAGCTGACCCAAAAAGAGAGAGACCGGGCCTTTGACCTTGCCGGAGAGTACAAGGGGTTCCTGGACAGAGCCAAAACAGAGCGGGCGGCGGCGAAAGAGATTGTCCGGATGGCAGAGGCTGCGGGGTTTGTCTCCGTTGACAAGGCCCTGGAAGACCCTGCAGAAAAAACGGGCAGATACTACACCGTGTTCAAGAACAAGGCCGTTGCCCTTGCCGTTGCCGGAGAGGAGAAGATCACCAACGGCTGCAGCATCATCGCCTCCCACATCGACTCGCCCCGGCTTGATCTCAAGCAGAACCCCCTTTACGAGGACCTGGACATTGCCCTGTTCAAGACCCACTACTACGGCGGCATCCGAAAATACCAGTGGCTCTCTTTGCCCCTGGCCCTTTACGGCACCATTGTCACGGCCGGAGGAGAGCAGATCGACATCGAGATCGGCGAGGACCCCTCAGACCCCGTTTTTGTGGTTTCCGACCTCCTCCCCCACCTTGCCGGCAAATCCCAGGAGACCAAAAAGCTCTCCGAGGCCTTTGAAGGAGAGAAGCTCAATCTCATCGCCGGCAGTCTGGCCCTGGGCAATGACAAGATCAAGGAGCGGTTCAAGCTCAATGTGCTCAAGCTGCTTTACGACAGATACAATATCACGGAAGAGGATTTTGTCAGCGGAGAGCTGGAGGCGGTCCCTGCCGGCAAGGCCCGGGATATCGGCCTCGACCGCTCCATGGTCGGCGCCTACGGCCAGGACGACCGTATCTGCGCCTTTACCCAGCTCAAGGCCCTCCTTGAAACCCAAACCCCCTCCAAAACAGCCGTGGGACTCTTTTTTGACAAAGAAGAGATCGGCAGCGAAGGCAACACAGGGGCCAAATCCTTTTTTATCCAGGACTTTCTGGCAAGCCTGGCCCTCCTGGTATCCGGCGCCAACGACCAGCAGACCCTGCGCAAAACCATAGTTCGATCAAAGGCCCTGTCAGCAGATGTCAACGCCGCCATGGACCCCAACTTCAAGGATGTCCATGAAAAGATGAACGCGGCAAAGCTGGGCCACGGGGTCTGCATGACAAAGTTTACCGGCGCAAGGGGGAAGGCGGGCTCCAGTGACGCCAGTGCCGAATTCACCGGAATGGTGAGAAACCTCTTCAACGAGAACAAAATCGTCTGGCAGACCGGCGAGCTGGGAAAAATCGATGAAGGCGGCGGCGGCACCATTGCCAAATTCCTTGCCAACCTCGGCATGGACATCATCGACTGCGGGCCGGCAATCCTCTCCATGCACTCGCCCTTTGAGATCTCCAGCAAAACAGATCTCTACATGACCTACAGAGCGTATAAGCTTTTTTTAGGGGTCGGACCGGAGCAACCTTCTGTTTTTAAAGAAAAAAAAGGTCAAAAACACCGGTCACAGACCCCTTAGAACCCACTTTTCAGGGGTAAAAACAGCCGTCTAAAAGGGTGTTGAAATAGACCTGTCTATTTTGCAGATATTTTGAATAGTTTCAATGAGTTATATTAAGACAACTGTTTTATGGTAACCCGCTGATTTTTTTGGAAAAAGGCGATTGATTTCAACACCCTTTCTAAGGATTAGCCGTCTAATGTCACTGACCCAATCAGGGATCTGGAAGAAAATATGGGCTTGGTCATAACATCGGCAACCTTGACATGGGCAACCTTGGGGTGGGGTCAGGCTTACAGAAAGTTATCTCAATATAAACGGCCATGAGCAGTGTGCTCACAACAAAAGTAGGGTCGTAGACGCGGAGCCAAGTCGAATTAGAGGCAGCCGGTTCGGGGTTTTGCCCGTAGCGGTTTTGAGCGGCAGCTGTGAGCATGGATGCTCTAAACAGCTGCCGCTCACCTCGGAGCAGCCCATGGACGGGCTGTGAGAATGAGCGTAGGGCAACACCCCGAATCGGCTGCCGGTGCACCACGACTTTCATATAAAATTCAATGGACTTCATTCTGC
>JAWOGI010000298.1:0-16938 GCA_046496975.1 Desulfobacteraceae bacterium
CTCCCTTTTTTACCAACAGGCAAAGGGCAAAGGCAGTGCTTGGCAGCCTGCCGGCACTGTTCATGCTCTGGATGATTCTATACCATTAATAAGGAGGCAAACCATGATCCGGAACCTATCGTCCATCAGGGTCACCTTTATCGCCTTGACACTACTGTTTCTGCTGCTGATCTCGGGCATTGCCATGAGCTCCCTCTTCGGCTGCAGGGAGAGCTTTGCCGCCATGAACCAGACCATTGTCTGGGTCTGGCTGAAAAGCAGCTGGCAGAAGAGCTTTGCAGTGACCATGTGGCTGCTGGCCATAACCGCAACGGCCCTGGTTCTGCTGGCAAACATTGTGTGCTGCACCTTTGGAAAACAGCTGAAAACGGCTGTCAAAGCAGCAACCATCCAGCGATGGCTCTTTTTTTTTTCTCCGCCTCCTCTTTTTAATCGTTCTTGTCTGCCACGGAATTTCCATGGTCACCGGTCACAAAACCACCAGCATCGTCCTTTACAAAGGGGATGAACTCCTGTTTAATGAGCAGCACCGAATCGCTGTCAAGGCAGTGAATTTCAGCGACGACCCGGAACTATTGCAGATGACCCCCCGGACAAGCAGAAAGATGATGACAAGAGACCGTTTTCACATAAACGAAAACCATGCTCTCATCTCCATCGGTGAAAAAAACAGGAAAACAGTGACCAAGAGAGCTGCCATGCTGCATCCGATTTCATACAAAAGAGTAAGGGTTACCATCACCGGATTTACCGCCCGAAAACCGTCAAACAATCCAGAAGCAGGCGTGGATGTGACCATCTCCGAGGAGATTTTCACACAATTCTTTTTTGCGGTATACGCCCTGATGATCGTCACCATGGCAGGCTTTACAGCCGTTACATGGAACAACGGCCAAAAGGAGAAAAAACATGAACCACAAAACAGTCATTGACACACTCTTGAAAACCATTGAAACCCTCCCCGATGAAAAAGTTGTCAGCATCACTCGGGGTGCCCATATTGTCGGGGTTGAAAGCAAAAGAACCCATGCTCATACAAGAGAACACTATTTTCTTGACAAAACTCTACCCTCGTGTCTATATTTTTCCCATCCGCACGGTCTGCCGGCAACTCTTGATCATCCACACACAAAACAGGGCAAGGAGCGTGCCGCCCCTGGTGATCACCGAACCAGCCGATTTGGCCGAAGTTATGCTCAAAGCCGGAGTGTTAATCTGTTGTGGTGCAGACCTTCATGGCCGTTGTCAAAATCCAAATCTTTTAACAAAGGAGAAAAACCATGGGTGTAAAATTAATTGAAAAGAGTCCTTCAGCTTATGCCTATCCCCTGCTGATTAAAAACCTTTTTTCCAACTCCCTTGTCCGATCACCGGACCAGGAGATCGTCTACCGGGATCAGATGAGATATACCTACAGAGATCTTCACAAGAGGGTTTCCCAGCTGGCCAACGGCCTTGAAAAGCTCGGGGTGAAGCAGGGAGACACGGTGGCAGTCATGGATTATGACAGCCACCGATACCTGGAATGCTATTTTGCCGTTCCCATGATGGGAGCGGTGCTCCACACCGTACATATCCGGCTCTCTCCTGAACAGCTGTTATACACCATCAACCACGCAGAAGACGACGTCATCCTTGTCAACTCCGAGCTTGCTCCCCTTCTTGAGGCGATAAATGATAAAATCGAAACGGTAAAGAAAATCATCCTCATCAAAGAGGGGGACCAGGAGGTCACCTCTTCTATTGTGTTTGACGATGAGTATGAAACCATGCTCAAGGAGCAGAGCGACCAGTACGATTTTCCCGATTTCGATGAAAACGCCATGGCCACAACCTTTTACACATCAGGCACCACAGGCAATCCCAAGGGAGTCTACTTCAGCCACCGCCAGCTGGTCATGCACACCTTCGGTCTCATGACCGGGCTGTGCGCCTACGACTCCCAGGCGGTGATGTCATCGGGGGATGTTTACATGCCCCTGACCCCCATGTTCCATGTCCACGCCTGGGGCATGCCCTACCTGTTCACCATGCTCGGCTGCAAACAGATCTACCCCGGCAGGTATGAACCTGAAATGATACTGAACCTTGTTCTCAAAGAGAAGGTTACCTTCTCCCACTGTGTTCCCACCATCATCCACATGCTGGTCAACTCCCCGGTCATCAAAAAGATCGATCTGTCCAACTGGAAGGTTGTCATCGGCGGATCGGCCCTGCCAAGGGGACTTTGCAGCGCTTCCATGAAGGCCGGAATAAACCTCTATACGGCCTACGGCATGTCAGAAACCTGCCCCCTGCTCACCGTGGCCCATATCAAACCCCATCTTCGCCACCTGGACGAGGAGAAACAGATCGAGATCAGGTGCAAGACAGGGATTCCCATTCCCCTGGTGGACCTTGAAATCATTGACCCTGCAGGTACCCCCGTTGCCCATGACGGAGTTCAGACCGGAGAGGTGGTCACACGGGCCCCATGGCTTACCCAGGGGTATATGAAAAGCCCTGAAAAGAGTGAGGAGCTGTGGGACGGTGGATGGTTGCACACAGGAGATGTGGGCAATATTGACAAGGAGGGGTACCTTAAAATCACCGACCGGCTGAAAGATATTATCAAGACCGGCGGCGAATGGGTCTCTTCCCTTGAACTCGAGGACATTGTCAGCCAGCACGCGGCGGTCAGCGAGGCAGCAGCCGTTGGGATCCCCGATGACAAATGGGGGGAACGCCCCATTCTCCTGGTGGTGCTCAAGGAGGAACAGAAAAACCAGGACCTTGAAGAAGAACTGAAACAGCTCTTTGTCAAGGCCTTTGAACAGGGAAACCTTCCCAAATACGGAATTCCCGACCAGATTCAATTTGTGGACACCATTGCCAAAACAGGGGTCGGCAAACTCGACAAAAAGGTGATCCGCCAGCAGTTTCAATAGAGAGCTGCCAGCACCGGGGATGGCCTGTGAGTGCCTTGATCATAACCTGAAAAATCCATGAACCAGTGGATTTGGCCACGGTATGATCAAGGCCAAAAAAAAGGAACAGTTTTGAATGTCACACATCAATAATCCCATGGAAGTATTTAAGTTACTCAACGGCTCCAACTGCATGGAGTGCAGGGAAAAAACCTGCCTGGCATTTGCAGTTTCTGTATTTAAGGGAAAAAAACCGATCTCTGCATGCCCTTATTTGGAAGAAGAGGTGCTTGAGCGGTATGGAGGGGCGATTGAAAAACCCAATACCGTTGATGAATATAAAGCGGAGGCCATTGAAACACTAAAACAAAAGATCTCCCTGCTTGATATCTCCCAAGCAGCGAAAAGCTTAGGCGCTCACTTTTCAAACGATAAACTCACCATAAAAATTTTTGGCAGGGATTTCAGTATTGATACCAAGGGCAACATATCCTCTGAACTTCACATCAATGCCTATATGGTGGTGCCGGCATTGAACTATATTTTGTACCATTCGGGTAAAACTCCCCAAAAAAGCTGGATAACATTTCGGGAACTGTCCGGCGGGCCTTCCCGATATGCTCATTTTCAACAACGGTGTGAAAGGCCGTTAAAGCGGATTGCCGATACCTATACGGATCTGTTTAAAGATATGCTGGAAATTTTTGATGGAAAACAAATTGTCAGTGATATTAATTCCGACATTTCAATTGTTTTGTATCCATTTCCCCTTTTTCCTATGATGGTCTGCTACTGGAAACCGGAAGAAGGCCTTGAGTCTAATCTTCATATCTATTTTGATGTTACCTCTGATGACAATCTTGACATTGAATCCATCTATACGCTGTGTGAAGGTGTTGCTTTGATGTTTGAGAAGATCTCCTTGCGGCACAGTGCGTTATGATAGCGGCGCTGCCATGACGGCGCTTTTGAAAGTCACACCTTTTCTGCCAGGAGCCTGAATTTTTCAGCTTCTTCCCTGTTTCCCAGGGTCCCGTGAACAGAAGCGATCCTGCTGAAATAGAGGGCGCTGTTCTCCCGATCCTGCTCCAGCAGGCCGAAATAGATCTCAAGGAGTTCGGCTGTGTGCTCTCCTGCCCGGAAACTCGTCTCTGCAAAATCTTTTTTCAGCTCCATTGGCGGCATGACCCCGCAGGAAAAGCAGGTGTTTATCAGCTCCCTGTACAGTTCAAGGGCCTCTTCACTCTTTCCTGCGGCATCACAGGTTTTTGCAAGGGCATCGAGCAGGGCCTGTTCCCTTCCCCTGGCCTGAATCAGATCCAGATAAAAGGCTTCCGCCCTGGCAAATTCTCCAGCCCGGAAAAGATTTTCCCCCTTTAAGAGATGGATAAACAGGGTGTCTGAAATGGCACTGGAACAGGAGAGCAGCAGCTGATCCACGGCTTCATGGTCTTCTGACTGCCACAAAAGGTCACACAAGAGCCGGATTCCTTTCAACGACTCGGGAAACTCCTTTAAGAACTCATGGGCAAGGGCTTTGGCCCTGGCGTACTCTCCCATGTTCATGCAGCAGGTGGCAAGCTCCAGAGGAATGAAATTCTTTTCTGCTTTGTTGATCTCCAGTGCCCGGGTGAGGTTTTCCGCAGCAGCGGCAAAGGCGCCGTTGTTGAGCTGGACAAACCCCTTTACAAACTCCTGGCCATACCCCTGGTATGCGTTGCGTTCCTCTTCCGGCATGGCATGGCAAAGGATGGCGAACACCTCGTTTTCATCATGGAGATGATCGTCACCGGCAGGTTTTGTTTCCGAAACACCTGCCTCCCCCCCCTCTTCTCCAGGAGAGCCGGCGGGCAGCAATGAGACGTCTGAATCCGTTTCCATGAGCCTCTGGAGCTCTTGTTTCATCCCGCTGCTCCTGGTCAGCTCCATGGCAAGGGAAAACAGCTCTTTGGCCTCTTTCTGACAATTGGCCGAAACAAGCTCTTCTCCCTTCTCTTTATGCTTCAGAGCCAAAGCTTCACTGGCTTCTGAAATCTTTTTCTGTATCCGCTTTGGGAAATCCGGATCTTCGGCCTTTTTTTTATGATGCCGGGCCAGTGCCTTTTCATACTCGACCTTTGCCGGACCGGCTGCGCTGGTGTTGAAAAAAGCGTCCCCTTTTTTCTCCAAAGCCTCGGGTGCCGGCGGTGAAAAAAAACTCAATACCCCCATAGGTCTCCTCTCTTCCTCTCTTTTCCTTGTGTTTCCATGGCCCCTGCCCCGGCAAAGCGGACACAACCATCGGGCAATGCCATTGCCCTGTATGGGCTTTGGTCACATACCATCGGCCCCCTTTTTCAACAGGTGGTGCAGCCGGGCTTGGTCATAACATCGGCCACTTGTCACATTTGGCCGATGTTATGACCAAGCCCGTGCAGCCCCATGCAGACAACGACGAAGCAGTGCCCCCCATGACTGTGTATAATAGTTATCCATTTCCATGTCAATTGTTCATTCAATTCTAATTATGGCCTGACCCCGTTGGATGCTTGTTGACCGGTTTTTTCTTTGACTGTATAGCCTGTTCAGTGATATTATCTGCGCTGAACCTGCGGGTTTGTTCTCGGTTTTGTTCTATAGACTCAAATGTGTTGTGTTGTTGGCCCTTTGGGGCTTGGTCATAACTAATGTTAATAACGAAAGCCTGACCCCACCCCAAGATGGCCGATGTTATGACCAAGCCCGCCCTTTGGCCCCATGGCCGAAATTATAAGCCCATTTAGAGGTCCCCGGTATGAAGCATATTGGAACGATTATTGACACTGCCTTAAAAGAGTTCAGAATTGCATCGGACAGTGAAATGACCCGGATATGGGATCTGTGGGATGGCGCCGTGGGAGAGACCATTGCCGAAAATGCAAAACCCGGTGCGTTTAAAAAAGACGTTCTTCTGGTCCATGTGTCAAATTCAACCTGGATGCACCATTTGCGATTTCTCAAGCAGCAGATGATCGACGACATCAACCATGCCCTGGGCCAAAACCTTGTCAAAGAGATTAAATTCAAAATTGCCAGCCTGCACTCCTGAACATCTGTTTGAAAAACAGCTGAAACTCTTCCAGCCGGCAGCGGGTTACCGCTTCTCCATGGACTCCCTGCTCCTGGCGGACCGTGTAAAAATAAACGGAGACGAGAACGTCCTTGACATCGGCACCGGCTGCGGCATCCTTTTGCTGCTGCTCCTGTTCCAGCACCAGACGATCACTGCCACGGGCGTTGAAATCCAGGAGGAACTTGCCGGAATTGCCCGGAAAAATCTGGCAATCAACGGGTTTGACCACCAGAGCACCATTGTGTGCAGGGATATCAAAGAGATCACACCATCGGACATACCGGCCGGACCGGACGTTATCATTGCAAACCCGCCGTACAAGAAACGATCCACCGGCAGACTCAATCCAAACCTCCAGAAAGCCGTGGCCCGGCATGAAGTGAGGCTGACCCTTGAGGAGCTTGCCCGTTCGGTGAACCGGCTGCTCATCCCCGGGGGCAGGTTTTACCTGGTCTACCCTGCCCAGCGCAGCGCCGAACTTGTCTGCGCCATGGAGCGCCACACCATTTTTGCCGAAACCCTGCAGTTTGTCCACACAAAGAGAAAACTGCCGGCAAAGCTCGTTCTGTTCACCGGCGTTAAAAACAGTGCTCCGCCGCTGACCATACTGCCCCCTCTCCTGCCCCCTTTTCCGGCAACGACCAGTGCACGCCCGGCTCCGTGTAGTGATCGCAGGGAAAAAAAGCTGGCAGCAGACAACTCGGTGAAAAAAGAGGCAATCCTTGGCTCGGATGAACGGTGAGTCGCTGCAAAAGAAATTTCTCCTTGACATCCAGCCCAAAAAAGGATAGTTACCGTGGATTATTAATGCGGAGAGGTGACCGAGTGGCTGAAGGTGCTCGCCTGGAAAGCGGGTGTACTTAACGGTACCGAGAGTTCGAATCTCTCCCTCTCCGCCATCCACCTCATCCGGGAAACATGTCATACCAGGTTTTAGCACTCAAATACAGATCCCAGACCTTTCAAGATGTTATTGGACAGACCCAGGTGACCACCACCCTTTCCAATGCCATCGCTTCGGGACGCGTTGCCCATGCAATGCTTTTCACGGGCCCCAGGGGCACAGGCAAAACAACCATTGCCCGAATCCTTGCCAAGGCCATGAACTGCGAAAAGGGCACATCTCCGACCCCCTGCAACCAGTGCAGATCCTGCAGAAGCATCACATCGGGCAATGCCCCGGATGTGTTTGAAATTGACGGGGCTTCCAACAACAGCGTGGACCAGGTGCGGGATCTGAGGGACAATGTTGCCTACATGCCGGCCTCATCCCCGTACAAGATTTACATCATCGATGAAGTGCACATGTTGAGCAATGCCGCCTTTAACGCCCTGCTCAAGACCCTTGAAGAACCCCCTGACCATGTTCTGTTCATCTTTGCCACCACGGAATCCCACAAGATACCGGTCACCATCCTGTCAAGATGCCAGCGCCATGATCTGGGACGTATCCCCCTCCCCCTGATATCCGGCCATCTTGGTGACCTGTGTGCCAGAGAAGGGTTTCGTCTTGGCCAGGAGAGCATCGACCTGATCGCTGCCGAGGCGGACGGCTCCATGCGGGACGGTCTCAGCCTCCTCGACCGGATCATCTCCAGCAGCCCGGAAAAAGAGATCAGCCACAGCGCCATCCTCCAGAACCTGGGGATCGTTGACAAGCTGGTGATCTTTGACATTGCCGCCGCTGTGTTCCAGGCCGACGGGGCAGAGGTGATCGCCCTCGTCAGCAGGATCCACGACCAGGGCCACGACTTGAAAAAATTCTACTCCGATCTCATCGTCCATTTCAGGAACCTGGCTGTGGTAAAAATCTCCGGGAAAAATGCCGCGGCAGCCGACATTCTGGATCATGACAGGGAAAAAATGCAGGCCATGGTGGCACATTTGTCCCAGACCCATCTGACCCAGCTTTTTGACATGCTGCTCAAGGAAGAGGCCACCGTAAAATTCTCCTCCCACACCAGAAGCGCCCTGGAGATGGTTCTGCTAAAACTCGTCCTCATCCGGCCGGGGTTTGACATTGATGAGATGATCCAAAAGCTGGACCAGATTGCCCGAAAAATAGAGATCTCCCCCCGACAAGATACACCAGCCGGCCCGTCAGCAGCTGCCGAAATGGGTCAGACAACTGTTCCCAAAACAGAAGGAGACCCGGGCACCACTGCCCCCCCCACCGTCATGAAAAAAACGCTTCCTCCGGAACCAGAGGTCCGCGGACCGGAGGCCCGGCCCCCCGACCTGAAAAGGAGATCCCCTCCCCAGCCGGAACCGGCAAAGAACCCTGACAGGGCAAAGGCCCCTGACACGGCAAAAAGCTGGAGCGGGTTTGTTTATCGGGTAAGGGAATCCCTGCCCGTTTTGTCGGCGATCCTGAACAAGGCAGATTTTAAAGAAATTTCCCATGAAGCATTGACTTTTGAACTTCACGGCACATCTTTTGAGATGTCCAGGGTGGAAAACAAACGAAACGAGCTGGAGGCGATCTGCAACACCTATTTTGAAAAAAAGATTTGTTTGAACATCATCGACAAAACAGCCAGGGGCGAGAAAAAGCAGACCAAAAACGGAAAAACCCCTGCAAAAAAAAAACAGGAAGTGTTAAACCACCCTGTGATTGCCGATGCAGTGAAGATATTTGACGGCACTATTGTAGAGATAAAAACAAAGGAGTGATACAATGAAAAACATGGGCGGCATGATGAAACAGGCGCAGAAAATGCAGAAAAAAATGATGAAAATGCAGGAAGAGCTTGCCACACAGACCGTGGAAGCCAGCGCCGGCGGGGGCATGGTAAAGGTGGTTGCCAACGGCGGTCAGAAGATAGAATCAATCACCCTGGAAAAGGAAATTGTGGACCCTGAAGACGTCGAAATGCTCCAGGACCTGGTAATGGCCGCCGTCAACGACGCCCTGAACAAATCCCAGGAAATGGTTTCCGGTGAAATGAGCAAAATCACCGGCGGCATGAACCTTCCTGGAATGTAGACAATCAAGTGGACCTGTACCCTGAGTCAATTCTCAATCTCATACAGAGCCTTTCCCGTCTGCCTGGCATCGGGAGGAAAACGGCTGAACGCCTCTCCCTCCATATTCTCCATGCTCCTGAATCCGAAGCAGCCAAGCTTGCATCGGACATCCTCAAATTAAAGGCCAAGGTGAAGCTCTGTGCCACCTGCTTTGCCTTGAGCGACCAGGAGAGGTGCAAGATCTGCCGCAGCCCTTCCCGGAACCATTCGGTGATCTGTGTGGTGGAAAACCCCGCTGACATGGCTGCCATTGAAAAGTCCGGTGCTTTTTCCGGGGTTTACCACATCCTCGGAGGAGCCCTCTCCCCCATGGACGGCATCGGGCCCGACGAGATCAGACTCAGGGAGCTGTTTGCCAGGGCAGCCCAAAAACAGACCCAAGAGATCATCATTGCCACGGGTACCGATGTTGAGGGGGAAGCAACCGCCTCATACATTTCAGACAATCTTGAACACCAAACCATCAAAATCACCCGGATCGCTTCGGGAATTCCCATGGGAGGGGATCTCCAGTATGTGGACCAGGTGACAATGCAGAGGGCACTTGAAAAACGACATGGATTCTGAATTTCAAACAGGAGCTGATATTTTTTGCTGCACCCAGTGCGGCCAGTGCTGTACCGGTTTTGGCGGCACATATGTTACAGAAAACGACATCCAGCGAATGGCCGGATATCTGAATTGCTCCCCAGAAGATTTTATCCGGCGCTATTGCGACAAATCCGGCTCACGAAAGGTGCTGACCCAGAAAGACGATGGGAAATGCGTCTTTTTTGATAAAAACTGCTCCATCCACCCGGTGAAACCGTATATGTGCAGGGCGTGGCCCTTTATCCAGGCCGTTGAAACCAACCCGGAAAACTGGGAAGCCATGGCCGGCTCCTGCCGGGGAATCAAAAAAAATGTTCCCCGCCAGGCCCTGAAACGCATCGTTTCCCGGGAGATCGAAAAACTCAGAGCCGAGACAGAGACACCCGGACCATGAGCAGCGTGCTCACAACAAACCATGAAAGCCATCAGCAATCAGTTGGAAGCTGATAATTTTCTTGTCTCTTGCCTACTGCTTGATCACATAATTGGGCCCGGCAATGAGCATGGTGTTGGGCAGGGTTGACTGCACAAGCTCCATGGTGCTGCCGAAGAGGACATCCTTGACCACCCCGTGGCCGTAGGCCCCCAGAACAACCAGGGCGTTGTGGGGCGCCTGGTAGAGATTGTGCTGAAATTTTCCCTCGGTGAAAAAATGCCAGTTGCGAACCCGTTCCTCCACCTCTTTGTCCAGGTTTTTCTGACGGAGGATCTCCTGGAAATCCTCTTTTGAGCGCCTGCCGGCCTGGGTGAACAGATCCAAAGGCTTGCTGCTCAGCCGGCTCAAAAGCAGCCCCAGTTTCAGGGCCTTTACCGCATTGGCAGATCCCCCGAAAAACACGATAATGCTCTCCCACTCCTTGAAAAGGGAACTTGGCATGAGCACGGGAAACCGTGCCGCATTGATGATCCGCCGTACCTTGGCACCGATATGGCCAAGGCTGATCTTGCTGGAAAGATCGGTGATGCTCCGGGGGCAGCACATGAAATCAAAGTCAACGGGGATATCCGGCAGGGTTGAGGCGGTAAAGTTCTTTGGCTGGATGAACCGCGGTGTGACACCGCTGTCGTCTGCCAGCTGCCTTGCATGTGTTTTTGCTGTCTTTGGCATTGTCAGGTACGAAGAGTCCAGGTCCACCTGGACCACGTCGTTCTCGTAGTACATGAGAAACTTTGTGTATTCCGGCAGATAGACAACGATGGAGGCCTTTGCCTGTCTGCAGAAGTAGAGGGACTGCATAAAGATTTCCCGTCCAAGGGGGGTATTTCTGAACACATGAAAGAGTGTAGTTTCCATAATTCCTCCTAAATAGCGTGGGCAGTTTGCACGTTGAGCTCATCTCTGTATTTGTCAAGCAGGGTTGCCTTGGACACCATGCCCACAAAGCGGTTGTTTGAAACCACGGGCATGGAGAAGCACTTTTTTGCGTCCATCCGCCGCAGTACCTCTGACAGATCATCATCATACTGGACGGTTTCAGGATCGGCATCCATGACCTGGTCCACAAAAACGGTGTCATACATCACCGTGTTAAACAGGTAGGGTCTGACATGGTCGAAGAGCACCATGCCGAGAAACTCGCCTGTTTTTTCATCCTCCACCGGAAAATAGGACCTGGTGGATCGTTTTACAGTGTAAAGGAACTCCCTCAGCAGCATTCCCGGATGAACGGAGATACAGTCCTTTTCCACCACCTCCCTGATGCTGATATCGGCCAAAACCCTCAAGTCCGTACCGGGCCGCAGCAGCTCGCCCCGCTCGGCAAGGTCCTTCATGTAAAATGAGGCCGGTTCAAAATAGTGGGTGATGGTGGTGGACATTGCGGAAACGACGATGAGGGGCAGCATCACCTCGTAGCTGCCGGTTATTTCGAGGATCAGAAAAATGCCGGTCAGCGGGGCCTGGAGAATACCGCTGATCATGCCGGCCATGCCGAGAAGGGCAAAACAGCCCTCACTGGCCGTGATCATGGAAGGAAAGAAAAAGGTGAAAAACCGGTGAAAGACAAGCCCGGCAAAGCTGCCGATCACCAGGCAGGGGGCAAAAATCCCCCCGGAACCGCCCCAGCCGAGGGTCAGGGAGGTGGCCAGGATCTTGGCAAAAAAGGCAATGGCGGCAAGGGTCAAACCGGATTTAAACACCCCCTGGATCATGGCGTGGATGGAGTGGTACCCCTCGCCGAGCACTTCCGGCACGGCAAACCCCAGAAGGCCAACGGCGCATCCCCCGATGGCCGCCCTCACCCACAGGGGAACCGGCACCCGCTCGGATAGATGGTGCATTCTTCGAAGGAGCCGGGTGAGCAGCAGAGAGGCCAGGGAAGCCACAACGGCCAGGCCCAGACAGGAGACAAAATCAAACCCGCCCACCTGGAAACCGCTGCTCTCGAACACAATGCTGTTGCCCTGGAGAATCCGGCACACCTCGGCCCCCGACACCGAAGCCACTGCGATGGGAATGATGTTCACCATGGTCCACTCGCCAAGGATAATCTCCATGGCGAAGACCATGCCGGTCAAGGGGGCGTTGAAGATGGCGGCAATGGCGCCGGCGGCTCCGCACCCCACCAGGGTAACCCTCTGGCGGTCGTTCAGGTAAAAACACTGGGCAATATTCGAGCCGATGGCGGCGCCGCTCATCACCACAGGAGCTTCAGGACCTGCAGAGCCGCCGCTGCCAATGGTCAGACAGCTGGAGATGAGCCTGGAGATGCTGGACCTGAACCGCATCAGGCCGCCGTAACGGGAGACACTGTAGATCACCTCGGGCACCCCGTGCCCTGCCCCCTCTTTCATGATTTTTTCAAGGTAGATGGAAGAGAGCATCGCCCCGAGACCGGGAAGGATAAAGGCCCACCACATATCCCTTACGTGGTGAAGCATCTCCAGGGTAAACACCAGGGATCGGTTCAGGGCAATTGCGGCAAGGCCGCTGCAAATCCCCACGATGATTCCGAAAATGATCAGCAAAGGCCTGTCATCCTTGCGGAAAAAGGGAATCCTGGCCGGATACCGGAAAAAGAGAAGTTTTCCCATGCCGCTCACATCCCGCTTTTTTCGATGCTCTGTTCCATGGACGCAATTTTTTCAAAAAAAAGATCCGGCTCCGGAGCGTTTTTGAGGAAATCGACAAACCCGTTGTCCCGAAGGCAGAAGGAGAGTTTTGAGAGCATAGCCAGATGTTTTTCCATGGAGGGACTGAGGAGAAGAAAGAGAACCGAAACAGGCATGTCATCAATGGAGTAAAAGTCAACCTCAGCTTCCAGAAAACAGGTGACAATCAGGGGGGAGTCCAGGGCATCTTTCATGGGATTTCTCGGATGGGGAACTGCCACCCCCTTGCCGATGCCCGTTGATGTCAGCTCCTCCCTTGCAAGGATCTGGAGGTAAAGCGCTTCGGCCTCATTTTCAGACAGGCCGGGCACCAGCTCAACAGCAGCTCGCAGCACCGCCTCTTTTTCATTGCCTCGAACCCCTCGAAAACAGCCGCCCTGCCTGACAGCCGACAAAAGAAGCCCCTCACCGCGATCCTTGCCTTTGGTCTTCCCCGAAGGGGCAGATCTGTACACCAGCCGTTTCTTCCCGGCCCATTTTTCCAGCTCCGCCTCGTCAAAGACACCATAGCCTCCCTGTTTGTCAACGGGAATCCGTCCCTGCCTGATCCACCGCTCCAGGGTTTCCGAATTGAGATCCAACCGCTTTGCTAATTCTGACATGGACAATTTCATAACAACTTCTGAGATTTCCTTATATTATGGCCATCAGGCCGTAAAACCAATCCTTCAGGCTTGGCATATGTCCCCCATGCCCGGTCCATGGTCATGGAACGGGCCCAACGAAACAGAAACGCCGTCCGTAACCAGCTCCTGCCTCTTGTTTCTTGTCTCTTGTTTCTATTCTCTTGTCTCTTGTCTCTTGTTACCCCCCGGTTCCATTTCGGCAAAGGAACGGGCAATGCTGTCCCGTTCATAGACAATCTCCACACGCCTGTTCCTGGACCGCCCGAGTTCGGTATCATTGGTGGCTATTGGGTGGTACTGGGCATACCCCTCGGCCGATATCAGGGTGGGGTCAACCCCCCTTTTGATGAGAAGCCTGACAACGGAACAGGCCCGCACCGATCACAGCTCCCAGTTGGACGGCAGCCGTGGCGTACTGATGGGAGTAGCGTCGGTAAAGCCCTTTATCTTGACATGGTAGGCCAGCCTTGACAGAATGGAGGCGACCTTTCTCATGATATCAAGCCCCCTGGGTGTCAGCTCGGTGCCCCCCGGCTCAAAAAGAAGCAGGTCAGACATGGTGATGACAACCCCCACATCGGTTTCGGCAACGGATACCATTCCACCGAGCTTGTTAAACATGACAAGCTCCCTCACCTCACTGACTATCTCTTCGATCTCCTTCTGGATCATGCCGCCGAGTTCGTCAACCGCCTGGGTTTCGGAGGGCTCTTCCGAAGGCACCGCGTGCATGGTCAGCCCTTCCCGGGTACCGGTCTCCGGCACCGACTGCACCCCAAGGGCGCTGCGCAGGGATTCGACCAGCTCTTTAAAGGTCTCCTGCTGGGTGGTGCTCATTGCAAAGAGGAGCACAAAAAAACACATCAGCAGGGTGACAAGGTCGGCAAAGGTCGCCATCCACTGGGGCGCGCCGCCTTTGCCATTGTTATCCTCCTCTTCTTCCGGAAGTGTCAGGGCCGGAGCCTCTTCTTCGGTTTCATCAGCCATTTATCCGCCTACTCCCCGCTATCATCGGAGCTCTTTGCCCCTTCTCCCAGGTAGACATTGAGCTTGTCCTCCATGAGCCGTGGATGTTCCCCTTCACGTATGGAGACCACCCCTTCATAAATGATGTTCATGTTGGCAATCTCTTCGCCGCTCCGGGTCTCGAGCTTTTCACCCATGGGGATAAAGAAGAGATTGGCCAGAACAGCACCGTAAAAGGTTGTGATCATGGCAACGGCCATTTTGGGACCGATGGTGGAAGGATCGTCCAGGTTTGCCAGCATCTGCACCAGCCCGATGAGGGTCCCTGTCATTCCAAAGGCAGGGGCAAAGGCGCCCATACTGGAAAACATGGAATACCCTGTTTTATGTTCGGCCTTTGTCAAAGCCATCTTTTTCTGCATAATCTGGGCGATATCAGCGGTTTTCACCCCGTCCACGGTCATCTGCAGCGCCCTTGCAAGATAGGGATCGTTGGTGTTTTTTATGTCTCCTTCAATGGAAAGAAGCCCGCCTTTTCTGGCCTTGTTGGATATCTCCACAAGGTTTGCAATGATATCTTCGGGTTTTTCAATCTTGAACATGAAAACCTTCATGGTCACCTTGAAAATAGTGAGAATGTCCTTGAGCGGATAGGCAATCATGGTGGCGGCGAGGGTACCGCCAAAGACGATCATCACCGAGGGCAGATTAAAAAACATGGCAAGGCCGCTTCCAAGGAGGATGGTGACGCAGACAAAACCAATACCCGAAACAACACCGATAATTGACGCTATATCCATATTACTCCGCCTTTACACTGACAGTTTCTTCCAGGGGGTAGGCCCGGTTGTATTTCATCATCTGCTCAATGGACGCTTCGGTGAGAACAGTCCCCGGAGAAAACAGCTTTGTTCCCGAGACGGTAAACATGCCGGCGCAGGTCACCATGCCCGGTGTCAGCTGATATATGCCCACCTCCCTGACCTTTTCATCTTTTCTGTTCAAATGAGCCACTGCGTACTTTTCAAGACAGTTGACAATTTTGGGGTCCAGCCTGGCACCGGCCCTCTTTTCCAGCTGCACAACCAGTTTTTCCAGGGAAGGAGTCGGGTCTGTTGCCTGGAGCTCGTCCAGAAGATCCGCACCGGCAAGGATTCTGGACAAAAACGGAATCGCCCTGCCCTTCAGCCCATGTGGACGGCCTGAACCGTCAACGTTCTCATGGAGATATTGGACAATTTTTGCAGCAGGTTCGAGCCCTGAAAAGGTTTTGAGCAAAGAGGCGCCCCTGGCAGGATGCCGCAACAGCAGTTCCTGTTCATAGTCGGTAAGGGCAGCTGTCTCCTTGCTTAACAGGGATTGGGGGACAAAGAGAAGGCCGGTCTCGTGGAGCAGGGCCGCCTTCTTGAGGCGTTCCCTGTCACTCCGGTTCAGGTTGAATTTTTCCCCGGCAAAAACGGCAATATCAGCAACCCTCTGGGCATGCCCCCTGTTTCTCTCTTCCCTTGCCTGGATCATCCTGACAATAAACGCCTCTATCCCCTTTGCATTGTTCTGGTACCGGGCTTTAAAAGCAGTGAGCGCTTCTCTCAGCTGTTCCCTCTCTTCTGCCATGATGTTGATCTGCTTTAACGAATTGTGGAGCAGGTTCTTTTCCCTGTACCACCCTTTTTTCGCCTGGACCAGCCGGGACTTGAAACCGCTAAGATAGTGGCGTGCTGTTTTCAGCTGTTTGCGTTTCCACACGAGACGCTGCCTTAAGTCGGCATTGTCCAGGTAAAGCCCCGTTTTCTGTAGAAATTCACCGATGGAGAAGGGGGTGATGAAAAAATCGTCAAACCCGTTTTCCAAAACCGAAGCCCTTTGGGAGGGGGGAGCATCTGCCGGAACAAGGGCGATGCACACCGGTTTCGGGTTGACATCCCCTTCTTTGATTTCTGTTAAAAACCGTGCTGCCTCCTTTCCATGGTACGCTTCCTGATCCACCAGCACAAAATCCGGACAAAAGGAGCCGGCAAGTTCCCCGCCTCCGGCCAGACCCTCTGCGGTCTTCACCCGCCACTCTTCCTGGAGCGCCAGGGACTCCAGAACACTGGAAAGACGGGACAAGGCGGTCCCAAGGATAAAGAGCGCCCTGCTCTGGTATTGCCGTTTCGGTTTCGTATTGCTCATGGTAACCGCAGACTATAACAATTCAATCAATATTTCAATTGTTTTTGTGCCCCTATCTGTGGCAGAGGAATTTATAAGGAACCTGGAAACACCCAAACACACTTAAGCAGGTGGTTTGTTTCCTTGCTTTCCGGGTTGCGGCAACGACACATATTTAAGGTTCAGAATATTCGTTGAGCCACCAGTCGTCCCAGCTGGAATCCACAATACTTTGGGCCAGCCGCTGTCCCAGGCCGGTTTTAAGCCTCTTCATGACAACGGGCAGCCATTTTTCAGGGGATTTTGCCCCTGTATCCTTGTGCCGTTTCAACTCAAGAATAAACGACAGCTGATCGGCATCATTGGCAAGCATTGCCTCCCTGGTCTCGCCCCTGCTGAATTCGGCCAGCAGATCGGCAAATTCATTGCCAAAGGCCAGCCCATGGGTCATATCCCCCACCGCCTTGGA
>JAWOGI010000305.1:0-9263 GCA_046496975.1 Desulfobacteraceae bacterium
ACCTTAGCGCCGCTACATATACCAGCGCAATTTCATCTATAATATAGTATTCCACCGAAAAGTCAAGGATTAAAAACAGCTTTTTTGATATTTTTATGTGAAAGCCGTCAGCCGTCAGTACTCAGCTAAAAGCTAACTGCTTTCATGCTTTGTTGTGTCCGCAGGGCATGTCCGTTATAAGAAAGTCATCAGCCTTCAGTAATCAGTTATCAGTTATCAGCTTCCAATAGATACCTGCTGCTTACTGACGGCTGACGGCTGATGGCTTTCATGTTTTGTTGCGGGCCAAACGGTATGTAACCAGGTCGGCCCGTGGCCGTTATTTCAAATCACGGGCATACATATTAATGGAATCTATGAAGAACGGCGGCTGGGGAATACTGTTTATTCTCTCCAAAGCCTGGCCGGCTTCTCTTTTCAATTGTTCCGGGGCGGACCGGTTTTTGTGAAGTATTTTTATCAGACTCCGGCACGCAATGATCCGGGCCTCGTAATAAATATTATCATTTTCCACAATCGACAGAACTTCCCTGATCAAATTTTCTTTTGGGTTTTCTATCTTTTCAATACTTTTCAGCGTCTCTTCCCTGAGCCGCCAGTTTCCCCTGTAGCGAAGTATTCGAATCAGACCTCGCTGACAATCCTCGGCTCTGCCGTTTTCAAACAGATTCTCAAGATGTTCAAGAACCTGCCCCCACTCCTGCAGATTCCCGAAAGGGTCCTGTGTCATATTCTCTCCTTTCTGGTTGTTGAACAGCGTCTATTTCAGATCCATGCGGAATCAAAACTCGGGCCTGGTCATAACATCGGCCAACCTGAGGTGGGGTCAGGCTTTCGTTATTAACATTATCGTGTACTTTATGGTTTGACTGTGCTGTTCTGTCCGATAATGTCAATAACAAAAGCCTGACCCCGTTGGCCCGCCAAATGTGACGAGTGGCCGATGTTATGACCAAGCCCCAAAATTCCGCCGGCACTGTTTCTATCGCAAAAAGGATACCATACAGAAATTTTTCTATAACCAATTGATATAACAGGAAAAACAAAGAATAGTGATGTGGGAAAAAGAAATGGCCGGGAACAATCCGCCCGGAAGAACATCGTTGTTCAATGACAACAAATTGAATTTCATCAATAAAACCAAAGCGGGCGGCATCGCCCATACGGGCGCTTGTGGTCAGTGGGAGTCGTTCAGTTTCCGGAAAAGAGCTCTGCGGGAGATACCCAGCATTTGCGCTGCCTTTGTGCGGTTCTCCCCGGCCTCCTGCATTGCCTGCCGGATCAGGGAGGATTCAAGCTGCCGAATCGCCGGCCGCAGCTGAAGAGAAGAGCCGGTACTGTCAGGGTCGGGTTTTGATTCCGGGGAAAGAAATTCAAGGTGTCCAAGGGCGGTGTATCGCTGAAGCACATTACCAAGTTCACGGACATTGCCCGGCCATTCATACTCCATCAGTCTGTCCATGACATGGCCCGGTACCCTGACTTTTCCGGAACTGCTCTTCATCTGATGTATAAAATGGTCCACCAGCAGAGGGATATCTTCTTTTCTTGCACACAAGGGGGGAATGTGAATCTGGATTACCTGGATACGGTAGTAAAAATCCTTGCGCATCTCGTTGCAGGCAACCTTTGTGTTCAAGTCAATATTTGAGGCTGAAATGATACGAAGATCTGCGGATTGCGATTCACTGCATCCGACAGGCCTGTATTCGCCGCCTTCCAGGGCACGCAGGAGTTTGGCCTGCATATTGACCGTGAGTTCACTGACCTCATCCAGAAAAAGCGTGCCTCCTTCTGCCATGTCAAGGTACCCTGAAGAATTTGCATGGGCTCCGGTGAAAGCGCCTTTCCGGTGCCCGAAAAATTCTCTCTCAAAAAGGGACTCCTGAATGGCGCCGCAATTCACCGCAATGAACGGGCCGTCACTCCTGGAGCTGTGTTCGTGCACAGCTTTCGCCACAAGCTCCTTGCCTGTTCCCGATTCCCCGAAGATGGCCACATCGGCATCAGCAGCTGCCGCTTTCAGAATAAACTCGTATACTTTTTGCATGACCCTGGATCGGCCTATAAGCCGGCCCATCCGGTACCTGTCGCTCAGGGAGGAGCGCAAGGCCCTGTTCTCCCGGTGCAGCATATCCGCCTTGCTCTGTGCCGCCAGCTGCTGCTCCTTGATCTCGGTTATATCCTTGAATGTGGAGAGGAGGGCAGCCTTGCCCTGCAAGGTTATCGGGCTGTGGCAGGTCTGAACCCAGACAATCCTGTCCTGCCGGGGCAGGGGATAGACCTCCTCCTTTTTGGCCTGGGGAGGATCGGGACCAGTGTGTTTATAAATTTCCATGAGCTCATCGGCGGCTCCCGGCACCGGAGCGTCCACACAGCTTCCTGTCAGGGCCCGGGGGTCGGTGATCTGGAAAATATGACAGAATTCAGGGTTGAGGTAACAAAATCGTCCGTTCTGGACAAGGGCCACTCCCTCTGTGACCTGTTCCGTCAATGTGCGGTAACGCTCTTCACTCTCCTTGAGGGCCCGTTCGGAACGCTTAAGCCACAGCACCTTGCTCAACCGCTCCGCGATGGCCCAGAGCAGGCGCTCCTCCTCTTTGAGAAACGGTTCGCAGGAATTTTCAGGCGGGCATTTCAGATAGTATACCTCAACTTCTCCCACCTCTTCTCCGTTCAAAACGATTTTTGTTTTTTGTGAGCATTGCGTGGTTTTAAATCTCCTGGAGGTGTACTCCCTGCCCTCCAGTTCTATTCGCGCACACGCATTCTCAGGATACTGCCAGGCCGCGGGAATCAGCTCCACCGTCCGCTGCATGATCCATTTCAAGGAGACATCCTGGTTTTCAAACAGATTGGAGATTCCGTACAGGCAATTCAGCTCTTTTACACGTTCGGCAAGCTGGCTGTGATGGGGACAGGTGCCCTGGGAATTATCAAACCCGTCGTTGTCTTGAGCCGGCTCTCCTGGATACGGTGGTGCATGCTGATCGTGACGCTTCATTTCACGGCCTTAAATTTAGATTATTGTCCCTTATTTTCGTGTTATTTTGGCAAGGAAATCAGAAAGCATCTTGGGTTCTGGCTCGTCCAGGTTAGGTTAAGGGGGGCATGGCCCTTGCCGATGCCGAAAGTCGGGCGTCAAAGAGCTCGAATCCCTTTTTGTCAAGACCTTCCACCCCGGGGGGGCGATCTGATGCATCATGGCAGTCGGACCCGCCGGTGGCGATGAGGTGGTGTTCTCCGGCAAGGGTGGAAAGACGGGTTCTATGTTCTGGAATATGGCCGGGATAGTTGATTTCAAGGCCGTCCAGCCCTGCAGAGAGGAATTCCGGCAACAGTTTTTCAACGGTTTCCAGGGGGGGGAGCACCTCCTTGTAGTGACCTTTTCCGGGAAAGGAGCCCGCTGCTGGGTGGGCCAGAACGCTGACCACCGGTGCTGTCTTGATAAATGTGGCCACATCGGCCAGGTCGATGCCCGAGGGGAGGTAGGCCGGGCTGCTGTTGCCGATGATTCTGTTGACCTGCTCCCGGTCGGTGATGTTGTGCACTTCGTTGAGTACCAGGGCAAAGTGTCGTCGTGTGGCGTTGGCGCTGTACCCTGCCACCTGTTCAAAGGTGATCTTTTCGGACAGGAGGGGGGTCTTGCCCCCGGGACCGAAAAACGTGTTGATCTCTGCTGCCCGGGCCTTGACAAGCTTTTCCCCCCGCCCCCCGGCCAGGGTATGGGTGATCTGCTTCCGGAACCGGCTGTCTGCAAGGACTTCAGGGGTAAAATAGCAGAGGAGATGGAGGGTGCCGGTAAACGAGGAGCGTTTGAACCTGACAGAGATTTCAACACCGGGGATGACCCGGACACCGTTGGTTTTTCCCGCGGCAACGGCCCGGTCAAGGCCGGCAATGGTGTCGTGGTCAGTGATGCCCACCACGGACGCCCCGGCCTGTTTTGCCTTGAGCACCATCTGTTCCGGTGTGAAATCGCCGTCCGACGCTGTTGTGTGGTTGTGGAGATCGGCAAAAATCCGGCTGGTCATAAGCGTTTCCTTTCTCATCAGGCCGGCAGAAGATCCGGCGAAACAATGCTGCCGTGGCGCTCCTTGAGTGCCAGCAGCTCTTCTTTCTGGGTTTCCAGGACCCTGAACAGGGTTTCGGGGATGTTTTCCTCCCGGGAGTAGGCCCTGTGCTGGAGATCGATCCGTTTCATGATATTGTCCAGGTAGAGGGAGAACTGCTTGAGATAGAGCTCTTTGGGGTAGGGTTTCCGGATGATCCGGTCAAAGAGCGTCTTGAGGTCATCGTACCGGGGCAGGTGGCCGATGGGAGTGTCGATGTGATCGACCTCCCCGTGGGCATAGCGATCAAGCCAGGCCAGCCAGACCTTGACGTCTTTTTTCTCTCCCAAAAGGGTCCGGCCCTTGCCGCCCCTGGCCTCATGGGTTAAGAAGAAATTCAGGCCCGCCATCACCGGTTTGAACGCCTCCTGGATTTTATTATTGCCAAAGAACCGGAACTGGGCATCCATATAATCTCCGAGCAGCCCCGGTATGAAGGGGGCATTGGCCCAGGGCGCCCGTTTGATCCCCGTGGCGCCAACTTCTGTTGCCGTGGATTCGGAAACGATGCAGGCGCCGATCACAACGCCGTGGTCGGGGTTTTTTGCCACCCACACCGGCGGCATGGTGTCGGCGTCCCTGCCGCTGTAGGTAAATATCCGGGTCACAATGCCGTTGGGATTTTCCGCCTCACTGGAGTAGTTCTCAAGGGAGGTGCATCTCAATGTGCACCGGGCATTGGGATGGGAGGGGGGGACAGGGCTGCCGCTTTCATCGACTTTCCCGCTGTGCCAGGGACCCTGGAAATTAACTCCCCTGCCGGGGAGCTCTTCGTTGCTTCCCTCCCAGAAGGGGGTTTTGTCTTTATCCACCAGCACATTGGACCAGATCACCTCGTGACCGGGCCGGCGCAGAACTTTCATCAGCCGGGGATCACTCTCCCGGTTGACATTTTCGATGATGCCGAAGATGCCGCATTCCGGGTTCACCGACCGGATCGTCCCGTCCCGGGCGATCCACATCTGGGCGAGATCATCCCCGATGAACTCATCGCCTGCCATGGCCGTGGTGGTTTTGCCGCATCCGCTGGGAGCAGCCCCGGCAATCCAGGTGATGCGGTTGTTCTTCCCGTAAATGCCGGTGAGGAACATGTGTTCGGAGAGCTCCCGGCCGGTGTTTTCATACACGGCCTTGTCAACGGCAAACCGGTGGTTCCCCTTTTTGAGAAGCAGGGTGTTGCCGGCATAGGTGCAGTTGAAGCTGTACGTTGTTCGAAATTTCCGGTCCATGAACACCCTGGCGTTGGGCAGGTCTTTTGTTCTGTTGAGCCCCTCGCTGTGGAGGTTGGTAAAAAAGTGGCCCAGGGCCTCTACCTCCCGGTTAAAATCGGAATAGGCGTTCCGGTAGAGCAGTTCGGCACTGTGGGCCACATAGGCCGAGCTGGTTATCTCAAGGGCCGGGTTGGAAGCTGGAGAGCCCACAGGCCCCCTCATGTAGAACCCGATGATCATGGTCATCTCCTTCATGATATCGAGCATATTGGATTTGACTTCGTCAAGGGCTTTTTCCCGGCCCATTTTCCGGGCCAGGGAGCTGACCTTCTCGTTTGGGCCTGCAATATAGAAGGTGCGGTCGATGATCCTGCCCTGCTCTTCTGCCAGGTCAAAGTGGATGGTGTGGTTCTCCATGGCCAGCCGCTGCTCTTCTTTTTTCTCCAGGGCCAGGTTTCTGATAAACGATTGGTCCTTCTCTGTGCCGGTATTTATGAAAACAGACGAGGGGTTGCAGATAACAAGGGCACCGGCGATTCTCTTTAACACCTCCGGATGGGTGATCGTTGACATCCTCGCCAGCTGCTTTTCATCCATGTACTGCCTGAATATATCCTCTGCTTTTTTTGCAGAATCGATGTTTCCAATTTCTAAGATGATATCCATCTCTTGACTGGGTGCACTCATTTTAAAAACTCTCCAGAATTAATGTTACGCCATGCCCGGGTTTTTTCCGGGGTGGTTGTTTTTGAAACCGTGGGCCTGGCATGTTGGTAACAGGTTTTCTGTTTTTAACATTAATTTAATAAAAATCAAATATTATCTTGATTTTTCAGTTTCAGCGGCAAGGAGTTCCCTTGTCCCGGGCAGATTCGTCCTCCGGGAACCATTACGAAGTCATGAAGCCAACGATTCGCTGCTGAAAGCTTTTGATGTGCCCGGCAATGGTTGCTTTGAGCTGTTCCGTCTTCCGGGCCGTCAGGCAGTCAATCATCTCATGGTGTTCCCTCAGAACAGCGTCGTAGTGGACCTTCAGCGGTTTTTCCGATTCAATCATATTGGCATAGAAAATATACTTGACCTTTTTTGGAAATATATGTCAAGTATATTTTATCAGTAATATTCCGACGGGGAGAGAAACAAAATGAAAACAATCGATCTGAACTGCGATATGGGCGAGGGGTTTGGTGCCTATACCATGGGAATGGACGTGGATGCCATGCCCCACATCACATCGGCCAATATTGCCTGCGGCTGGCACGCCGGAGATCCCGTTGTCATGGACCGAACCGTAAGTCTGGCAGTGGAACAGGGGGTTAATACCGGTGCCCACCCGGGATACCCCGATCTCATGGGGTTTGGCCGGCGAAACATGACCCTTTCGAGAAACGAGCTGCACACCGCCATGGTATACCAGGTTGGAGCCCTCCAGGCCTTCTGCCGGGCCCATGGAACACGGGTCACCCATGTAAAACCCCACGGCAGCCTCTACCTCAAGGCCGTGGAAGAGAGGGAAACCGCAGAGACCATTGCCCGGGCAGTGGCCGCGGTGGACCGTTCCATTGCCTGCATCGCCCTGGCCGGGGAAAAAGGAAGTGTCATGAAAGAGGCGGCGGAGCAGAACGGATTGCCGGTGATTTTCGAGGCCTTTCCCGACCGGGCCTACACCGGTGAGGGAACCCTGGTCCCGCGCAGCACCCCCGGTGCTGTGATAAAGGATCCCAAAGAGGTGGCAAAGAGAGCCTTGATGATGGCCGTCCACGGCATGATCGTGAGCATTGACGGGAAGGAGATCCCCCTGTCTGTCCAGACCCTCTGCGTTCACGGGGACAATCCTTTGGCCGTGGAGATGGTGAAAACCATCGGCGAAACCCTCAGAGCCAACGGCGTTGCCCTGGCACCGGCCATCGGTCCGGGATCAGGAGGATAGGGATCATGGGGACGGGGCTGTACAGAAAACCGCTGTTCCGGACGGCAGGGGACCGGGGGCTTCTCATGGAGCTTGGCAATGCCATCGATCCCGACATCAACAACAGGGTCAGGGCTGTGGCTGAAAAACTGTCAGCAGAGACTCCTTCCGGGGTGGTGGAGGTGATTCCCACCTATTGCTCGATTATTCTTCAGTATGACCCGGCCGTTACCTCTCCTGATTCCCTGATGGCCTGTTTGACCGCCATGGAAAAAACCATTGTCGTTGACGAACTGCCCCCCCGGGAAACCGTGGAGCTGCCGGTGTGCTACGATACCAGCCTGGGTCCGGACCTGGAACACGTTGCAGAGGTGAACGCCCTTTCCGTGGACGAGGTGATCCAGCTCCACACGGCCCCTCTCTACCCGGTGTACATGATCGGGTTTGCACCGGGGTTCCCCTACCTTGGAGGTTTGTCGGAAAAGCTTCACACCTCGAGGCTGGCCTCTCCCCGCTCCCGGGTGCCGGCGGGGTCCGTGGGCATTGCCAACAACCAGACCGGGATCTATCCCATTGACAGCCCCGGCGGGTGGCAGCTCATCGGCAGGTGTCCTGAGAGACTCTTTGATCCGGAAAGAAAGAATCCCATCCTGCTCCAGGCGGGAAGCCTGTTAAGGTTCACCCCCATCTCCCTGGAGGAGTTTTACCGCCTGAAGGGGGGACAGCCATGAAAGCCTTTAAAATTGTCGAGTCAGGGCCATTTACAACGGTGCAGGACAGGGGACGGTACGGCTTCCAGCGGTTCGGGGTTCCCCCCTGCGGCAGCCTGGACAGCTTTGCCGCAGACATGGCCAATCTCCTTGTGGGCAATCTTGAAAACGAGGCTCTGCTGGAGTTCACCTTTTCCGGGGGGCTTCTCGAGGTGCTCTGCCCGGCGGACATTGCCCTTGCCGGGGCGGACATGGAAGCCGCCATAAACGATCGGCGTGTTGATAACTGGTGTTCCTTCCGTGTTCTCCCCGGTGACAGGATACGGCTCAACCGGGTGACGACCGGATGCCGCACCTATCTTGCCGTGACAGGGGGCATTGATGTTCCCCTGGTGATGGGGAGCCGCTCCTGCTATACCGGCGCAAAATTCGGCGGGTTTAAGGGGCGTCCCCTGGCAGCCGGCGATCTTCTGGAGCGGGGCGAGAAAACGCTGCTGGACCGGCCAAGGGCGCTGCCCGGGGAGTACATTCCCCGGTACGGTTCAGACATTGTGCTTCGGGCCATCCCCGGTCCCCAGGAAGAATTTTTTGACCAGGGCATGGAGACTTTTTTCACCTCGCGGTTCACCGTGTCCGACCGGGCCAACCGCATGGGGTACCGCCTCCAGGGGGACCCTGTGCGGCAGAAGCCGGGCATGCCAAAGAGCATCATCTCGGAACCCAGCCTCCCGGGGGGGGTCCAGATACCCGAAGACGGGCAGCCCATAATTCTCCTGTCCGAACAGACAGTTGGCGGTTACAGCAAGATCGCAACGGTGATCTCTGCTGACATCCCGAAAATAGCCCAGGCAAAACCCGGGGAGAGAATCTTTTTCCAGCGGATTTCCCTTGACCGGGCCCATGCTGCTTATGCAAAGAGAAAAGAGTTCCTTGAAACGCTTCAGACCATGGATCTTGAGGTGAAAAGCCCTGCTGCCATGGGAAAAACCTTTTTCAGCAGCGATCTCTTCAAGCAGCTGATCCAGCGCTACATGCTCCAGGTGTAGCAGATTTTTGTGTTTCAACCCGGCACGGCTGTTTTTCTCGGCCGGGCAGGTGAGAGCAGACAGCATAGTTGGCATTTCAGGCTCATGATCAGATTAAATTATTCGGGGTTGGTCATAACATCGGTCATTCGTCACATTTGGCGGGCCCACGGGGTCAGGCTTTTGTTATTGACGTTATCGGACAGAAAAGCACAATCAAACTACAAAGCACACGATAATGTTAATAACGAAAAGTTGACCCCACCCCAACACCCCAAGGTGTGACCAAGCCCAAC
>JAWOGI010000314.1:0-3292 GCA_046496975.1 Desulfobacteraceae bacterium
GGCAAAACCCCGAACCGGCTGCCTCTAATTCGACTTTCTCTCTTTGTTGTGAGCACGCTGCTCATGGTCGTTCTTTAAAAAAATACGGTCGAACATCTGCGTCACCAGCGGTTCCGCTCTATTTCACACCACTGCCACACCTGCCCTGATTTCCCCACCAGGGAACCGAACAGAATCCCGGAACCATGGAAAAAACCTCTCACCGGGCTGCCGGACAGTCGCCCGATGAGCCAGCCAGACGCTGCACTGGGTTTGCCCGAATAACGGCAATGGCTGGTCTTAATTTACCATTTACCATTTTTTGCAGATGAATAATACCCTTTTCCATTGAGAATGAGATGATCAGACAGATTGGGAGTGATCGTAACTTCGGAAATGCGCCGGCCGGGGATTAACCCGGGGCCATTCCCCTGAGAAGCAGGGCGATGAGCTCTTCCGCCTTGGCAGAAAGGGAAAAATTCTCCGGATCAAACAGCCAGGTTTCCACCACACCCCAGACGGAAGCGTAGACGAGGAGGGCCGCATCATCGGGATCAAGGTCTTCTCCCACAGCCCCCCCTGCCTGCATTTTCTTAAATGTTGCTTTGAGAAGGGTCAAGGCGCTTCTCAGTTTTTGCCGCTCCGAGGAAATAACCGGGGCCAGTTCATCGGTGAATTCGGTCTTGTATATGAGAATTTCATAGTATTTCTTGAGTTTTTCATTGCTTTCCAGGTGGCCGAGATACCCCACAAGGCTCTTTTTCAAGTCATCCAGATCGCTGATGGCATCGTGATCCAGCCATGCGGCGGGATCGATGCCGGTGGAAGACTCCATTTCACTGGCAAGGGAGATGAACAGATCGTTCTTGTTCTTGAAATGCCAGTAGACCGCCCCCCTGGTAACCCCTGCCTGACTGGCGATCTGCTCCAGGCTGGTGGTGGCAAACCCCTTTTCATAAAAAAGGGCAAGGGCCGCATCGATAATGGACAGTCGGGTCTTTTCCGCCTCTTTTCTGCTCTTTTTTGCCATCTTCAGTGTACTCCCGCGCCTGAAAAGAGATTGATCACCACCACCCCTGATATGATCAGTGAAATACCAGCCAATGCGGCAAAATCAATGCGCTGGTGCAGCACCAAAAAACCCGCCCCTGCCACAAGAACAATACCCACGCCGGACCATATGGCGTAGAGAACCCCCAGGGGAATCACCCGGAGGCAGAGAAACATGAAGTAGAAGGAGACGGCGTATCCGGCAATGGTAATGGAGATATTGGAAAACGAGATCCCCTGGGCAGCTGCCGTAAGCGCTGTTGTGGCGATGACTTCAAAAACAATGGAAATAAACAGATAAAGATAGTAGATCATAGCGTTCTCCTTTGACAAAACCCGATGATCAGGTTTTATCCGACGGCCTAACGGTAAAATGGTTAAGAACAAAACGGTGACATACATACACGATTGTATGTATTATATTTAACATACATCACTGTATGGCGCAATCCTTTTTTGTCAACCTGGGGCAAAAATACTTGACTATGGCTATTGATTCGTATGATTATGTGCCTATATTAGCCTATCCCTGACCCCTGTCCTGGCCTGGAACATAAAGAGCTGAAAAACAGGGATCTGTAAAACGGCTCTGCTTCCGTGCAAGCCGACGTTTTCTGCCTGCAAGGCATGACCATATTTTAAGAGGATGGTTCCAAATGTATACTGTTTTAAACGGCGCTTCCATTTTTGATTGCAACGGCAACTGGATAGAAAATGGAGTCATGGTTTTTAAGGGTCCCGACATCCACACCATTGGGAAAAAAGAGGAGGTTGAGATTCCGGAAAATGCCAAAACCCTTGACCTTAGGGGAAAGTTTATTATCCCCGGGCTGATTGATGCCCATATCCATCTGGATATGCACGGCATGGGGGATACGGTCCATGAAAGCCTTGTGGAGGACAAGCTGCGCACCATACGGTCTGCCAGGGAGATGACCAACACCGTGCAGTCAGGCATCACAACCGTCCGGAACTGCGGCTCATCCAACTGCATTGACATCGCCGTTAAAAAGGCAGTGGAAGAAAAACTCATTGCCGGTCCCCGCATCATCTCCAGCGGCAAAATCATCTGCATGCTCACCGCGGGCAACGAATATTTCAAGGGCCTTTACAGGGAGGCGGACGGTGTTGATGAAAACCGCAGGGCGGCAAGGGAGCAGCTCAAGGAGGGGGCCGACTGCCTCAAGGTGATGGCCACAGGCGCCATCATGAACCCCGGCGGTGTGCCCGGTTCCCCCCAGCTGGATGAGGATGAGATACGCGCCGTGGTCAGGGAAGGAAAAAAGGTCGACAAGCATACAGCGGCCCACGCCCACGGCAGTGAAGGCATTATCAATGCGGTCAATGCGGGGGTGCGCACCATCGAACACGGCACACTGGCCAATGAAAAGGCGTTAAAGCTCATGGCGGACAAGGGAATTTTTCTCATATCCACCTTGAGCTCCAATTTCTGGATGCTTTCGGCCAGGAGAAACAACGGAATTCCCCAGTTTATGCTGGAAAAGGCAAAGGAGGTTGCCAAAATCAGGCGGGAAAACCTGGTAAAAGCCATTGAAGAAGGGGTCCGGGTGGTCATGGGAACCGATGCGGGGACCCCTTACAACTACCATGGTAAAAACGCCATGGAGATCATCCAGTATGTTAAACTCGGCATCATGGATGAAAAAGAGGCTCTCTTTGCCTCAACCAGAACGGCAGCCGATGCCGTCGGGCTTGCCGAAAGAATCGGCACCCTGGAAAAGGGGAAAGCCGCAGACTGTGTGGTCCTGGACAAAAACCCCCTTGAGGACATCACAAGCCTTGAGGCTCCGGGCAGCATTGTTTTGGTGTTCAAGAGGGGAGAACTGATAAGGGGCAAGGTGGACGAGTCCCACTGGACAGACTACTATTCCCTGAAATAGACTGTTCGAAAATCAGAGATGAAAAACCAATGAGGGCTTGATCATAACTTCGGCCAAATCGGCTGGTTCGTTGCTCAACGGGGTCATCAACGGGGTCAGGCTTCGGTTATTACGCTTTTGACAAAGGCCTCTGTTTAAAGGCAAATTTAAACAAAAGCGCAATAACCGAAGCCTGACCCCACCCCACCACCCCAGGGTGGCCGATGTTATGATCAAGCCCATCAATTTGTTTTGGACCTGATCCCCTTCTCCAGCACCCATATACAAGAACTCGCTCCCCGGGTGTTACCGGAACGCCGGTGCCCCCAACTGGTTCACCAGGTCGTTCATCTGGTTGACCTCGTTGAGGAATGCCCGGTTGC
>JAWOGI010000318.1:0-5699 GCA_046496975.1 Desulfobacteraceae bacterium
CCCGAATTGACATGGCAACCAACCGCCTGGTTGTGGGGTTCAAGGAGGAGCTGCTCCAGAGGGAATGTTATGCAGATCATCTCAACTGGATATGTGAACCGGAACATTTCCCGGCAAGGGTTGAAACAAAAATACGCTACAGCCACAAGGGGGCAGTCTCTCTTTTAACCAGGGAAAACAGCCGGGTCAAAATCGTTTTCGACGCTGCCCAGTCCGCCGTAACACCGGGACAGGCAGCTGTTTTTTACCACAACGACAAGGTGCTTGGAGCGGGCATCATTCAATGAAATCATTTTACATAGAAACACTGGGATGCAAGGTCAACCATTACGAATCCGACGCCATGGCCCTGGAACTCTCCCGGAACGGTTTTCAAAGGGTTGATGAACAGGAACAGGCCGATGTGATCATTGTCAACTCCTGTGCCGTCACATCAAAGGCGGCCATGCAGTCACGACAGGCGGCCAGAAAACTGATACGGTCCAACCCCAAGGCAAAGGTGATTTTTACCGGCTGCCATGCCCAGACAGAACCGGAGAAGGCCAAGGAGATCGAGAACCTCTGCTGCATAGCAGGCCACAGGGACAAGTTCAGGATACCCGGGGCGATCATGGCATCGGCGGGCAATGACAGGGAAAGGGGGCTCGAATCCATTGCCCCGCCGGAATCCAGCCGCTGCCATGAGCAGGCATTCACCTCGTTTGAGCCGGCGGTTACCGGGGACAAGACCCGGGCCTATCTCAAGATCCAGGACGGGTGCAACGCCTTTTGCACCTACTGCATCATCCCCCACGCCCGGGGGAGAAGCAGGAGCATGCCCGAAGATCAGGTGATGGACCATTTGAAACGCCTGGACAGCCTTGGGTACAGGGAGGCGGTCATCACAGGAATCCACGCCGGGGAATACGGGCTGGACCTTGAAAAAAAGAGTTCGCTGACAGAACTGTTTGAAAAAATCCATGCCAGAAGGCTCATCCACCGAATACGGCTCAGCTCCATTGAACCCGGGGAACTTACCAACGGCCTCATTGACCTGGCAGCGGGCAAGACAACCCTGTGCGACCACTTTCACATCTCCCTTCAAAGCGGTGATGACAACATCCTGAAACAGATGCACCGCCCCTATGACAGGGAATTTTTCAGATCCCTTATCCTGAAAATCCACGAAAAAATCCCCTCTGCCGCCATTGGGGTTGATATTCTCCAGGGGTTTCCAGGAGAGACAGAAACGGCCTTTGAGAACACCCGATCCCTCATTGAAGCCCTTCCTGTTTCCTACCTCCACGTGTTTCCCTTTTCCCCGAGAAAGGGCACTCCTGCCTATCACTACCCGGACAAGGTGGATCCGAAAACCATCAAGGCCAGGTGCAGTGTAATGCGCCGGCTGGGTGAAAAAAAGACAAGGGAATTTGAAAATAGAAACCGGAACAGACCCCTGGACGCGGTGATACAGGGCAAAAGGGATCCGGCCACCGGCATGCTCAGGGCCGTGACATCCAACTACCTTACCCTGCTGGTCAATGGCAGCGATGAATGTATGAACAGGGCCGTTATGGTCACACTCCAGACGGCTGATGCTGACAACACACTATTCGGAACCATGGAGGAGAACAATGAGCGACATATATGAAAAACTGGCAGTCCACCTTGACAAGACACCCGGCGGGTATCCCAAAACAGAATCAGGGGTTGAAATCCGCATTCTCAAGCGTCTCTTCACTCCCCAGGAAGCAGAGATCGCCACCAGCCTGATCATGATGCCGGAACCGGTGGCTGCCATTGCAGAACGGGTCAACCTGACCTCTGACACCCTGGGGCCGATCCTGGCCTCCATGGCGGAAAAGGGACTTATCATCCATTCGGCCAGAAACAAAGCTGACCTTTACATGCAGGCCCAGTTTGTCGTGGGCATCTGGGAGTACCAGGTGGACAGGCTTTCAAAAGAGCTGATCCAGGACTTTAACGAATACGTTCCATTTCTTTTGGAAGAGCAGAACAAAACCAAAACCAAACAGCTGAGGACCATACCGGTCTCCCAGGCCATCCACGCGGAAACAGAGGTGATGGCCTACGAGGAAATTGAAACCATCATCCGCTCCCAGTCGAAAATCCTTGTGGCTCCCTGCATCTGCAGAAAAGAACACACCATCATGGGAAAAGGATGCGGAAAAACAGAAGAGGCCTGCCTGGTGCTCGGCGGCGGGGCCTATCTTTACGAAGAGAGGGGGATCGGAAGAACAATCTCCCAGGATGAAGCCATGGAGATCGTCCACAAGGGGATAGAGCAGGGGCTGGTACTCCAGCCGGGAAACGCCAAAAAACCCCTTAACATCTGCCTCTGCTGCAGCTGCTGCTGCCAGATCCTCAGCAACATCAAAAAGAGTGATTCACCGGCAACCTTTGTCAATTCCAGCTATTTTGCCGGGGTTGACCCGGCAGAGTGCACCAGCTGTGAAGCGTGCAGGGAGATCTGCCCCATGGAGGCCATCGTTATGGAAGAGACAGCCGTGGTGGACACCAACAGGTGCATCGGCTGCGGATTGTGCATCACAGCGTGTGAGTTTGATGCCCTCTTCCTTTCTGCCAAGGAGCAGGAGAAGAGGTGGGTTCCCCCGGACAATACCGTTGAAACCTATATGACCATTGCCAGAGAAAAGGGACTGCTTTAAGGCTACAGCCTGCGTTCTTTTTTGATATTGTCGTAGGCTTCCTGGATGGTTTGAAACTTCTCGTTGGCAAACTTGGTGAACTCCTCTGGAAGCCCTTTTGAGGCAATTTTATCCGGGTGGTACTCTGATGCAAGCTTTCTGTACTGCTTTTTTATCTCTTCGTTGGAGCAGGTTTCATCGCAGTTGAGAACGGCGTAGTACTTGTTGACATCCTTGACGTACCTGGATTTCAGCCTTGCATAGTCGGAATCGGAAAAATTGAAACTCCTGGATGCGGTCAACAGCAACGCCTCTTCCTGGGAGCTGATAGCCCCGTCAGCCGTGGAAACCCTGAACAGCACATCCATCATCAATTCAAGAATCCTTGGCTGGGTTCTGAATACCCGGTAAAACTGGTTTGCAAAGGCATCAAAGGATTCAGGAGAATCAAGGGCCTGCTTGAAAATCTTGACAGCATAATTTCTGCCCGAGGCATCCAAATTCAGATCCTTTTTCATGAACTCTTCAATGGAGGCGATCTCTTCCTGGCTCACCCGGCCGTCGGCCTTGGCCAACTTTGCCAGCATTGAAAAAGCGGCAACAAAAAAGGTCAGCTGGGCCTCTTCGCCAGTGGAAAGCCGGTCTCCCATGCCAATCCCCGGTGATCCCATGGTGGCATCGGAAAGGTACATCGCCTCTTTTTTATCAAACGAGTGGCCAAAAGCAGCCCCTGCAACGGCACCGATGGGACCTCCCAGGGCAAATCCGATTGTGCCCCCAACCATTTTTCCAAGCCAGCCCATAAAAAAATCTCCTTGAAGAATCATAACCCTTGTGTGAATTCAATTAATCCTATACTATATTCCTATTAGCCGGTAAAGTCAACATCAATGCTCACAGCTGCCGATCAAAACATCTAGGGGCAAACCCCCGAATCGGCTGCCTCTGCATCGGACTTTCATGCTTTGGAAAGGAAGTTCACGTGATAAAGGATAAAAAGCAATGCTTGTCAGAAACATAGCAGGAACCGTGATAATTGTCTTGAATTCTGCCGGGCTCTTTTTTGTTCTGGTCATGGCTATGATCGCCCTGAAAAACAGGGTGATAAATCAAAAAATGAAAAAAAAGAGCGTGTTGCCGTCCAACAGGAAAAAAAAGGCAAAAAAGGTCAACATCCGGGAAGACCAGGATGAGATCATCAACCAGCTCAATTTAAGTGATTTTGATGACATCAGCTTCGATGATTCCGATTAAATGTAAAAATAAATTTCAGGGTCTCCCAGTCAAAAGGCGGAGCACTCTCATCCAATTATGAGATGGCTGTGCCTGCCACTACATAAATGGGATCGGAAAAGATCATCTGACGGGCATATCGATCACTGGGAGGTCTTGGGTATCCCCTGACGGAAAACGTTTTTAACTCCTGAAACCGTTGTGACTGAAGAAAATAACTGGTTACAAGCCCCATCCGTTCAAAGTCATGAAGCTTTTCCCATCCTAGAACAGTCTTTTCCGGAAACCAGCGGTTTGAAAAACCGACCAGAAATTTTCCATCGGGTTTTAGCACACGGGCCACCTGCGCAAAGACGGCAACGGGGTGAATCAAATACTCCACGGAAAGTGAACAGACCACCTTGTCAAAGCAGTTGTCTTCAAACGGCAGCTCCGGTGTTTCATTGAGGTTGTGAACCGTGTTTTCGGTCAGCCTGGGGTTGGTTGTCATCTCATTGGCGTTCATGCCAAGGCCCTGGACATGGGCAAAGTGTCTTTCCTCGGGCAGGTGGGACGCCCACCCCGCCATGAGGTCAAGGATCTGCTCGCTGTCCGACACCATGGTGCCGTAGATATGGCTGAGGTTGTTACCGGCCCTTGTATCTATATGATTTACAAACCGGTCAGTATCGTAGAAACAGGTGTCATTCTGCTGATCCCGCCTGGAAAAATCAAGGTTGATAAAAGGTTGCGTCACCACCTGCATGCCTGGACCATCCAGGGCAAGCTGCAGCCAGTCCGTGCTGGTCCCCCCCCGCTCTTCTGATGGAACGGATTTCCCCCGGAATCGCCAACCGATCTTCAGCTCTTCACCGGCGAGGGGGTGGTTTAAATCAACGATGATGTTACCGTTGCGGATCTCCTTCACCCTCAGGGGGGTTCTGTTTTCTGAAAAAATCCCTGGAATTCCCCTGAACAGTCCCTTGGGATAGAACCGGCCCGGTTGAACCCGGTCACCGTCTATCTTTTCTCTGACACAGCTTAATGGGAGGGAAAATATCAGTTTTTCATCAAATTCTGCAACTGCCTGTCCCGGCTTCAGGGTCACCTCCCCGGTGTCATTCAGGTTTTGCGGGTCGCATATTTTTGTTAGGGGGCTTTCCGGAAAAAAGTCACGGTAAAAGTTAACCCCCCCGGCAAAAAAATGTTCATGGTGGACAATACCGTTTTTGCGCCATGAGACATCAAGGGTCAAGTCGGCCAAAGAGGATGGATTGAGCTGAGTCATTGAAAACTCCTTCTGTCAGGTTTCGGTTACCTGTCGTACTTTTATGGGATATTTTTTAAATCTCTGATTCAAGGGTTTTGATCTCCTGAACATCCTGGTCCTTAAGGTTTTAAAGTGTACACAGCATAATAGCCTCCTTGGTTGGTAGGGTTGCCTTGATCGTAAATTGGTCAAAACATGACCAAACCTTGAATAAAAATATACCCACACAAGGGAAAGGACAAGGACGGATTTGTAACGGTTTAATGACGGGTAAAACCTGTCATTTTGTTAAGGACTTTAAACAGGTGCTCAGATTTGGTGGCTGCGTTTGTCATTGGCAAACGCCTGCCACGCCCGGTTGGTCTCCATAATCACGCCGTTCTGGTCAATAATGGCGATATGTGCGGATAAAGAGTTGAGAATGGTCTCGGAATTAAACATGAAAATTTTCCATTTGAGGATATACAATTTCCATTTTAAGGCCCTTGGGGTCAGACTCCGGTATCCCTGGAAGAGAGACAAGCCGGTGGTTGAACCGAGCCGTCAGCGCACCTGCCAGGGCGTCCAGG
>JAWOGI010000338.1:0-3461 GCA_046496975.1 Desulfobacteraceae bacterium
TTTAACTTGCCCGGGTTGCAGGCCACTTTCCAGAGCTTAAGGTATGCCATCATTTGTGGTCCCAGGTCAACCCGCCGGTTTGATGTTCTTGTTTTTACATCATGCCATCTCTGAACTCACAGAAGAAGCCTTTGAAGACCTCCTGAGCAAATATTTAAACGATGCAAAACGGCAAAATCGCGTTAAAAAGCCCGGTATTCCTTTAACCAGTTGCGAATGCCCTGAATGGCAATTTTTGACGTTCCATCCTCTTTGTTTTTGTTTCAATCGGGTGAGCAGCGTGATGGAATATCTCGAAAATGTGCACCCCATGAAGGCCATTCCCCGGGAGCCATGATAGCCGCTATGGTGCAATCAGATCATGATCGTGTCCAATTTTTATTCAAGGTTTATCTGTTTGTGGATACTTTTTGAGGGTGCAGACGATGCATCTGGCACAATGGCCCGGCGACTGGCCAAAGAGATGGAGTCCTTGTGGTTGTTTCTTGATCAGCAGGGTGTTGAACCCACCAACAATTATGCTGAGAGAGCCTTGCGTTTTGGAGTGTTGTGGCGCAAACGCAGCAACGGGACCCAAAGTGACAAAGGCGATCGCTGGGCCGAACGGATTCTTTCTCTCAGGCAAACCTGCCGCAGCCGTGGGATGCCTGTGTTCCCCATCCTCGTAAATGCCATAACCTGTTTTTTCAAAGAACGACAGCCGGATCTCGGCTGGATCGGGTAGCTTTTATTTGGCGACCCCGTGAATGTTTACAAAACCAGGACGCCACGGTCCTGAAACCGACGGCATTGTGGGAAGACAGACCCTCGCGGAGTTAAATACCCCTGTGGAACAGCGGATCCAATCGGGAATGAATCAGCGGCATAATGGAGCAATTGCCCGAGATGCGGATATCAAGCTGGTAAGGCTCTATAATCAATTTTTGTGTATTGCTTTCACTGAACGAATCCTATGAGCGGCCAGTATATCATCATGCACAAGGTGCAGACCAGCAGAAGAGCAAGGCACCATGGAACCGCTATCTTGATAAAATCCTTCTGGGTGAAGTAACCCGTGCTGAAGGCGATAATGGTGGGCGGACACCCTATGACCAGCATAATGAAGGATGTGGACATGGGTGCGAGCATTGCAATTGATTGGGGAGACATTTCCATCATTTCGGCCATGGGGAGCGTAATGGGCAGCATTAGGGCAACGGCCGCTGAATTGGACATCATGCTTGACAGAAACGACCCAAAAAAGCCCATCCCCAAATAAACGACAAAAGTGGATCGTCCGTCCAGGAGGGGCAGGAATGCTTCCGCCAGAAACCTTCCGGCTCCGCTGTCCAGCATGGAAACGCCCAGGGAGACCCCGGCGCCGAAGACGATCCAGGATTCCCATGGAAATTTTTCGCAGATGGTCTGGAAGCTGATCCACCCCGGAGCACAGAATCCCAGAATGGCGAGTGCCGCAGGGATACTGTAGTGCCATCCGGTCAGGTCGCCCATGAACCAGATAATAAATGTAAGTACAAAAATCACCAGCACACCCAACTCCTTACGGCTCATGGGACCTGGGTCTGCCAGGTTTATACCCTCCAGTTCTTTTTCCGCTGGGCGAAGCAGTACCCAAAGAACCGCCCATGTGGTAACCGCGGTGACAATACTTATAGGAAACTGGATCAGTATGTATTCCAGAAAGCCTATACTGATTTTTCCCTGGCTGAATTTTTGCAGAATTTCCACGGCCAGGGGGCAGCGCCCCCCACCCAGCAAGGTTCCGAATCCCCCGGCCGAGGCGGACAGGGGAATGAGCAAAATAAAAAATTTCGGAAGTCGGTGGCCGGCCCCGGGCTTGAGCCCCATGCCCATGAATACCGGAACGAAGGCGAACACCATAATCACTGTGATAGTGGCATCGTGAAAAATGGTTGATGCCATGGTGCAGCCGACAGCCATTATCAGACTCAGGCGCTTGATCCGGGTGCCGGCGAATCTGAGAAGATGGTACATTAGCCTGTTGGCAAGCCCGACTTCATTGAGCACCACCCCGAACATGATAATCATCAGAACGAACATAACCGCCGGATTTGCGAATGGCGCCCATGCACTCTGGGGCGGCTGGATATTGAAAAGGATCAGGCCCGCGCCAGCCAGAAGAGCGGTGACCCCGATGGGAATCGCCTCAGTGACCCACAGGACCACCACAGTGATTAACAGCGCAAGCAGCCGGTGGCCTTCGGGGGTGAGATTGTCGGGAGTGGGCAGGAGCATGACCAGAAGCCCCAAGCCTGCGGCGAAGGCGGTTTTGATGAAAATGGAAGTTGTATCAAAACCTTTTTGAAGGGGCTGCCTCTCAGTCATGAGTGCTTGCCTCCGATATGGCTGGATATTGTTTTAGGGTTTAAACGGTGGATTTTTTCAAATCCTGGTTTATTCCCTGTGCTATATTTTACATGCCTTGATTTTCTCACACACCAGTTTGAATACATCCGATAACCGGAGAATGCCGACGATATCATTTCCGCGGGTCACCAGCAGGGATTGATGCCTGCCTTGGATCAGCCGGTGCACGGCCTGGTTCAGCTCGGCGTCATCACTTATGAATTCACCATCTTTGGGAGTATACATGAAATTTTTGACTTCAAGCGTAGCGGCTTTCCGGCAAATGTCATCCAGGGGTTTTTTCCAGAAGCCTGTAAAGGATTTGATATAATCCATGCTGTAACCCGTTCTTGACAATACATCCACATCCACCATTTTGTTGTATTTGGGTTCAAGCGCTGTCAGAAGATCCATCTGAGTGATTTTTCCGACAATTTTCTTATGGGCGTCGTAAACCAGGATAGCACGATGGTGATACGGACTCTTAAAGAATGCGGCCTGGGCTTTTTCCAGTGCGAGAACAGCATCGTACAGCATGGCGTTCTCCGATACTGTGGCATAATCCTCGATCGGAACCATCACGTCCTTGACCTGAACGGTTTGCATGCTTTTCTCCTGTTTGAAAAATGTTTGGATTGTTGTCCGTAGCGGTATTGTCCGGCCACATTTCACGGCAGATCGGTCGGTCTTCATCGTCGAGCACAGCACCGACCACGATTTGATTCAAGTCCGGCCGGTGGTCCTTGCTGCAGCCTTTTTTCCCGAAAGTCGCTCCACCACCCCGCCCCTCAAAATAAATCAAAAGGACATGGCCCGGGTTTTCAGCCTCAGTGCCGTTATCAAACCGCTTCCCTTTCAGGCCGCCAGCAACCTGGATATCGGGATGATTGTCCTTGCCAGTCTGATACTGATTCCCGGTGAATGTTCCTAAACAGGCATGCCTGAAAAAGATCAGTGAAGCATCTCTCCGGTATCTCCCGCCGGCTTCTGTAGTTCATCCACAGGCTCTGACCGGGGATCCAAAGCAGCGGCAGCAGGGGATGTGGAACGCACCACCACAAAGGGAACTGGTTGTTCCCCCACAAGCCGCTCCG
>JAWOGI010000347.1:0-14898 GCA_046496975.1 Desulfobacteraceae bacterium
ATGTCATCTGCAGCCACATCTTTTCTTAAAAACCGTTGTAAGGCCGTATTGAATATTTCAGGTGTTTTGTCCAAATACTCCTCCAGGATTTTCAGCCTCTCCCTTTGCCCCTCTGCTCTCTTTTTTGAATAGCTCAACGGAACGAACCGGTTTAACGCAAGAAATCCAAGTTCAGGGTGGAATTCATGGAAAACCGGGCAATTTTTTGTTTCAGTCAGAAACAGGTCCACCTCTTTGATTTTGTGGATAAGGTGCCAGGTCTGCCTGGACAGTTTTCGGCCCGTACTAGTATAGTTGATCTGACTGGCATGATGGTAATTGTCGCCATCAAGGGCAGGCCTTGACGGGGCCGGAAATATGCTGGCACTTCTTTTTTTTAACAGTTTACGCGCTTCCAGGTCACATAACCGTTCCCGGCTTCCCTTTTCCTTTAGCCCAATGGGAATGTCAATCATGATTATGGTCTGGTTAGCTGCAACCCTTTTGATCTCTGCAATGGTGGTAAGCAGGTTACAGGACCAGAAGAGGTTCTTGTCCAGTGCAACGTAGAACCACCCCCCAGAGCAACCGTCAATACCGATGTATTTCATGTTATCCCTTATTAAATCATTATCCGTTTTTTAGGAAACCGTATTAATCGGCTTTTTTTCCGTTTCTCTGCCATTTTTTCTTCTCTTTCTGCTTGACCGCCGCACACCGGGTTTCGATGGTGCCGGGCCCGAGAAGGCGGGTCACTTCGTTGAAGAGCTTTGCATCGGGATCGAGGCTGTTCTCATGGGAAAACTGCAGTACGGCAGACGAGCCGTCGGGGGTTATTATGTTGAGAAACGCCGTACATTCGCCGGGGTACCGGTCAACGAGGGTTTTGAGTTTCTCCAGCACCTCTTCTGTCCACGGTTTTTTGGAGAGATCCAGGTGAATGACAATGCTTGCCGTCCACTCCTGCTCGGCCCGGTCCATGGGAACGATTTTTTCCGCCAGAAGCTTGACGGCATTTTCCCTTTTCTGCACCTCTCCTTCCAGGATCACCGGCTCCTCATCGGCAATGATCTGGTGGGCGTCGGCATAGGTGTTGGGAAAGACCACCACCTCCACACTGGCCTGCATATCCTCCAGGGCGGCAAAGGCCATCATGTCCCCTTTCTTGGTTTTAAGGATTTTTAACGGCTTGATGGTTCCCCCCATCCTGACGCTCTGGCCGTCAGCCATTTCGTGGAGGTTCAAGGTGGTGGCACTGGCATATTTTGCAATGACCCCTTCAAATTTTTTCAAGGGGTGACCGGTGATGTAAAACCCCAGGGTCTCTTTTTCCAGGGTAAGCAGCTCTGCCTCCTTCCACTCTTCAATGTCAGGCAGAATGGGAAGGGTAACCGGTGCGGCAATGCCTCCTTCCATGTCTGCAAAGAGATCCAGCTGGGCATCGTTTTTCTCCTTCTGGAGCCTGTTGCCGTGGTCCAGGGCCTCTTCAAGGCAGGCCATCATCTGGCTGCGCCGGCACTTTACAGAGTCCAGCGCCCCGCACTTGATAAGGGCCTCGAGGACCCTCTTGTTCACCCTGCCCAGGTTGACCCTTTCACAGAAGTCAAACAGGGAGTGGAACCTGCCGTCCTTTTCTCTTTCTTCCACAATGGAGTCTATGGCCCCCTGGCCGACATTCTTGACGGCGGCAAGGCCGAATCGGATGGCATCGGCATCGGCATCAACGGTGAAGACCGCTTCACTCTCGTTGATATCCGGGGGCAGCACCTTGATATCGTGGCTGCGGCATTCGTCCATGAACTTGACCACACTGTCCGAGTTGTTCATCTCGCTGGTCATCAGGGCGGCCATGTACTCCAGGGGATAATGGGCCTTGAGATAGGCCGTCTGGTAGCAGATCAGGGCGTAGGCAGCACTGTGGGACTTGTTGAACCCGTATCCCCCGAACTTTTCCATGAGGTCAAAGAGTTCCGCGGCCTTTGTTTCACAGAGGTTGTTCTCCCGGGCCCCCTTGAGAAAGAGGGAACGGTGCTCTTCCATCATGGCGGCGATCTTTTTGCCCATGGCCTTGCGCAGACCGTCGGCATCGGCCATGGAGTAGTTTGCCAGGGTACCGGCAATTTTCATCACCTGCTCCTGGTAGAGAATAACCCCGTAGGTCTCCTTGAGGATCGGCTCAAGCTCGGGAAATAGATACGCCACCTCTTCCCGGCCGTGGCGACGCTCCACATAGGAGTCTGCCATGCCGCTGTCCAGGGGACCCGGTCGGTAGAGGGCCACAAGGGCGACGATGTCCGAGAAACTGTCCGGAGAAAGCCTTGTGATGAGCTCTTTCATCCCCGAGCTTTCCAGCTGGAACACCCCGGTGGTGTCAGCCCTTGCCAGAAGCTCAAAGGTCTTGGCATCCTCCATGTCGATGTGGAGAAGGTCGGGCACATTTTTTTTCTGCTTTTCCAGGAGGGCCAGGGTGTTCTTGATCACGGTGAGGTTTCTGAGCCCCAAAAAATCGAATTTCACCAGGCCGAGCTTTTCAACATAGTTCATGTCAAACTGGGTCAGGGTCTCTCCCTCCTTGCCCTTGTAAAGGGGGAGGTACTCGACCAGGGGCTTGTCGGAAATCACAACCCCGGCGGCATGGGTCGAGGCGTGCCGGGGAAGGCCTTCCAGCACCCTGGCAATGGTCATCAGCTCCTGCTTGGCCGGGTCGGATTGTGTCAATTCCTTGATGCGGGGCTCTTCTTCCATGGCCTGGCCGAGGTTTTTCACTCCGTCGGGAATCATCTTGGCGATCTCGTCCACTTCGGACAGGTGGATGTTCAGCGCCCTTCCCACATCCCTGACAACGGCCTTGGATTTGAGTTTTCCAAAGGTGATGATCTGACAGACGTAGTCCCCTCCTCCATACCGGTCGATGACATACTTGTACACCTTGTCCCGTCCCTCGATGCAGAAATCGACGTCAATGTCGGGCATGCTGATACGGGCCGGGTTGAGGAACCGCTCAAATATAAGCCCGTGCTCGATGGGGTCCAGGGCGGTGATCTCCATGGCAAAGGCCACCATGGAGCCGGCCGCCGACCCCCTGCCCGGCCCCACAGGCACCCCGTTGGCCATGGCGTACTTGATGAAATCCGATACAATGAGAAAATAGCCGGGGAACCCCATGTCGAGGATGATCTTCATCTCGTATTCCAGCCGCTCCCGGTAGAGCTTTTCATCCACATCGGGATTGTTGGCCCTGATGACGGCAAACCGTTTTTCAAACCCCTCCCGCACCTGGCGGTCAAAGATGGCATCCACATCTTCGGTGTCGTCCTGGTCAGTGGTGTACCGGGGAAAATGGTAGGTCTTGTCATCAAACTCCACATTGCACATGGCGGCAATTCTGCCGGTGTTCTCAATGGCCCCGGGATACCCCTTGAAATCATGGATCATCTCCTCCGGGGACTTGAAATAGAGCTGGTCGGAATCGAACCGGAACCGGTCGTTGTTGTCCAGGGTATCCCCGGTCTGGATGCAGAGCAGGGCTTCATGGGCCCTGACATCGTCCCGGGAAAGATAGTGGCAATCATTGGTGGCAACCATGGGAATGGAAAGCCTGTTGCCCATGTCAAAAAGGCCGGCGTTCACCTTCTCCTGGATCTGCATGCCGTTTTTCTGGATCTCGAGAAAAAAATTTTCTTCGCCAAAGGTTTTCTGGTAGAACCTGGCCGCCGTATCGGCCGCATCGGTTTTGTTCTCAAGGATCCGCTGGGCCAGCTCCCCCTTGAGGCAGGCGGAAAGGGCAACCAGGCCGCTGCTGTACTTTTCCAGCAGCTCCCTGTCCACCCTGGGCTTGTAGTAGAATCCCCGGAGCTGGGCAATGGAGACCAGGTTGCAGAGGTTGGAATACCCCTCTCTGTCCTTAGCCAGCAGCACCAGGTGGTTGAGTCCCTTGTTGTCGGCAGCGGTCTTGTGCCGGATGGTTCGCGGAGCCACATAGACCTCACACCCGATGATGGGCTTTATGGATGCCTTGCGGGCCTTTTCGTAGAATTCGGCAATGCCGAACATGGTGCCGTGGTCCGTGACCGAAACGGCATCCATGCCGTATTCACCGGCCCTGTTGATAAGGGCATCCAGGCGGAGGGCGCCGTCAAGGAGGGAATATTCCGTGTGTACGTGGAGATGGTAAAACGGGGAGGATGACAGATCTGTCATAACTTGGGACCTCAAAAATGGATGTCATTGTTCAGGGGCCTGTCACAAAACCGGCATGGCCGGCCCACGGTGATCGAACCGGCCACAAGGAAAAAATCTATTTTATGCTGTCAACGCTGTAATTGGGCGCTTCCTTGGTGATGATCACATCATGGACATGGCTCTCCCTGAGACCGGCGGCCGATATTTTTACAAACCTGGCCTTCTGCCGCAATTCATCTATGGTAGAGGCCCCGAGATACCCCATTCCGGCCTTGAGGCCGCCGATCATCTGGGTGATATTCTCCCTTACCGTACCACGGTAGGGGATCCTGCCGACGATCCCCTCGGGAACCAGATCTTCGTCCTCGGAACTGTCCTTCTGGTAGTAACGGTCACTGGAGCCCCTTTTCATGGCTTCCACAGATCCCATGCCCCTGTAGGCCTTGTAGCTTCTTCCCTGGAAGATCACGATCTCACCGGGACTTTCCCGGGTACCGGCAAGGAGGCTGCCCAGCATGACGCAGTTGGCCCCGGCGCCGATGGCCTTGGCAATGTCCCCGGAAAACTTGATGCCGCCGTCGGCAATGATGGGAACCCCGGTCTCCTGGGAAATTTCCCTGCAGTTCATGATGGCAGTCAGCTGGGGCACGCCCACCCCGGCAACAATCCGGGTGGTGCAGATGGAACCCGGTCCGATGCCGATTTTCACTCCGTCGCACCCGGCATCGATCAAGGCCTTTGTCCCCTTTGCCGTGGCCACATTGCCGGCAATGATCTGGCAGTCGGGAAAAGCGTGTTTTATCCGTTGTACGGATGACATCACATTTTCCGAATGACCGTGGGAGGTATCGATGACCAGGGCATCTGCCCCGGCTGACAGGAGAGCCTCGGTCCTCTCCATCATGTCCGACCCCACACCGATGGCAGCGCCGGCCCGAAGACGTCCAAAGGAATCCTTGCAGGCGTTGGGGTATTTTTTTATCTTTTCAATGTCCTTGATGGTGATCAGTCCCACCAGTTTGCCGGCATTGTCCACAACAAGGAGTTTTTCGATCCTGTGCTTGTGAAGCATTGCCTTGGACTCTTCAAGGGAGCACCCCTCTGCCACGGTGATGAGGTTCTCCGATGTCATCACCTCCCTGGCAGGTCTTTCAAGCTGGGTTTCAAACCGCAGATCCCGGTTGGTCACTATCCCCGCAAGTTTGCTGCCTTCTGTCACGGGAATTCCCGAAATCCGGTATTTGGACATGATCTTGAGCACCTCGGAGATGGAGACGTCGGGAGTGATGGTGATGGGATCCACGATCATTCCGCTTTCGGATTTTTTCACCCGGTCCACCTCGACCACCTGCTCTTCAATGGAAAGATTCCTGTGGATAAACCCAAGCCCACCGGTCCTTGCCATGCTGATGGCGGTCCTAGCCTCGGTTACCGTATCCATTGCAGCACTGACAATGGGAATGTTCACATCAAGGTTTTTTGTCAGCTTTGTACCGGTTGCGGCATCATCCGGTAAAATAGCCGAATAATCCGGGACAAGCAGTACATCATCAAAGGAGAGTCCCTCCCCGGTTATTATCTCTGTCATAACTACCTCCTGCAGCGGAAATCTTTCATATTAATGGATGGCTCCTCTCTTACCGGCCTAAAAGCTGGGGGCGCCGGAAGAAAGGCTTTAATAAGGATTCGTTTATAAAAATTTGATATAATACCACACTCCTCTGTTTCTGACAATTGCAATCTTTTCCCCCCGGAAAGCTTCGCATTGCAGGGAAGGCCAGTGGTGCAGAAAACAACGGTTTTTGATAAAAAAATTGACAAATTCCCTGCAAAGTTGCAAGAATTGAATATACACAAAAAGAGAACATGAACTTCAAAACCAAGGAAATATTCCATGAAAATAGCCGTTACAGGCGGAGCAGGATATATCGGCAGTCACACCTGTGTTGAACTTCTCGAAAACGGATATGAGGTCGTGGTGCTGGACAATCTCATGAACAGCTCCCGGGAGGCTGTCAAAAGGGTTGAACAGATAACCGGCAAACAGCTGGCCTTTTACCAAATTGATCTGTTAAACAGAGAGGAATTGGCCGGCATATTCAAGGAGCATGCCATCGATGCTGTGATCCATTTTGCCGGACTGAAGGCCGTGGGGGAATCCGTTGAGATTCCGCTTCAGTACTACCACAACAACATTACCGGCACCCTGGTGCTTCTCGAAGTGATGAAGGAGAACAACGTAAAAAACATCGTTTTCTCCTCTTCGGCAACAGTTTATGGAGACCCGGCCTCGCTTCCCATCACCGAAGCGTTTCCCCTCTCCGTGACCAACCCCTACGGCAGGACCAAGCTGATGATCGAAGAAATTCTAAGGGATCTTTATGTGTCGGACAACGATTGGAACATCGCTTTGCTGCGCTACTTCAACCCGGTGGGAGCCCATGAAAGCGGAATCATCGGAGAAGACCCCAACGGCATTCCCAACAACCTTGTGCCCTACATCTCCCAGGTCATTGTGGGCAAGCTTCCCTTTGTCAATGTTTTCGGCAACGGTTACGACACCAGGGACGGCACCGGTGTAAGGGACTTTATCCATGTCTGCGACCTTGCCGCCGGCCATATCAGCACCCTTCCCCTGCTTTTTGAAAACCCCGGGGTTGTGACGTACAACCTCGGCACAGGACAAGGCGTTTCGGTCATGGAGATGATCAAGGGATTTGAAACGGTGTGCGCAAAAAAGATTCCATACAGAATAGCCCCCCCCAGGGCAGGCGACATTGCCGCGTGTTATGCCGATGCGTCCAGGGCACTTGAAGAGCTTGGCTGGAAAGCCACAAGAACCGTTGAACAGATGTGCAGGGACGCTTTCAGATGGCAGAGCCGCAACCCGGAAGGATACGAAAACTAAGGCCGCAAACAAACAACAGAGGTTCCATGGAAAACTATATTGCCGATTTAAAAACAAACCTTAAAAACAACCATATCAGGCGAGCCAAATCACTTTTAAACGGGTTTTCCAGGCAGCCGGAAGCGACAAAGCGCCAGGTTCTCCATGAGCTTGCCCTTGTTTCCGATGCCGTTGCCATGAACCTGCTGGGTCACCTGGCCGGCGAAAATTTAAGAAATGATGTTGTTTTTCCCAGGTTCGTTCAGCTGATCAGGGACAGGTCCCATGTCAATTTCGGCTTTGCAGCGATTCTGTACAAGGTGTGCGGCAAAAAAGAGATGGAAACTGCGGCCCCTTTGATGAAGCACATCCTCATCAACGAGACCGACCCGGGCATTCTTGCCGAAACCATCACTGCCGCAGGAACAAACAGGTTGGACAGCCTTGCAAAAGAGATTGCCGAATACCTCTATTTCGGAAACCGGGAACTCAAGGCCCATGCCGTAAGGGCCCTTGAGAAGATCAATTCTCCAACGTCCCTGAAAATGCTCGAAGATGCTGCCGACACGGTCAAGTGCGACCGGAACATCCTCGATGCCCTTGCCGTTTTAAGATCCACTGCCGCCCTGGATGCCGGAACCGGTGAGTCGCGGAAAACCGGAGAAGAGCAGGCACAAGGGACCGCCCCCATAGAAAACGGCCGGGCCGTTTCCTCGCTTTTGAAACAGCTGGCATCAAAGCAGATCGAAAAACGGTTCAAGGCTTTCTGCTCGCTTGGCGAGATGGACAGCTCCGTGGTACCCCGGGTGGTTGAAGCCCTTGAGTCAAAAGAGCACGATCTGCCCGTCAACGGTTTAGGCATCCTTGCCCGAATCCGGTCAAACCTGGCAGCTGAGGAGACAGCGGCGTTTCTCAACAGAGAGAAGAGAAGCCCCGGTGTAACCTTTGCCGCTTACGAGGCATTAAACTCGTTTGGCACCATCCCTTCTGCTGCCTCGCTGATCTGGGGAGTCGATTCCCCCCTGATCCATGTTTGTATGTCTGCCGTGGGGCTGCTTGACAGGCATTTTACCGACTTTGTTTTTGCCGAGCTGCAGAGCCGCATCGAATCGGGCAGCAAGACCAGGCACCTTCTGGTCCAGGCCATTATCGATGCAAAATGCACCAATATCATCGAGGCATTTCTCGGTTCTGACTCGTTTTCCTATGTGGCATCCAACCACCTTGCCAAACGGGCAACCCCCGGGGCCCTGACCCCTTTTATCCGGATCGCCGGAAAACGGGGACTTTTCGCCCGGGAAAAAAAATACAGGGAGATGCTGGCAGACAGGAAGACCCCCAACAGGCCCGTTTCCATTGTGGTCAGCTGCCTGCCAACGGTTCGCAACCTCTATGAAACCATCCTCTTTTCCGCAGGGTATCTGCCCAGGACCTTCAGCTCTTCCCAGGATGCCTTTGAAGCCATGGCAGGATCAGCTCCCCGCCTGGTTCTCTGCGATCTCTTCCTGGACGGCATCACAGGGGTTGATCTTGCCGGTGAGATCAGGACTCTGTACCGGCAAAACGAGCTTCCCGTTGTTGTTTCCACAAGGCAAAAAGACTTTACCGGACCGGAAATGAAAGCCCTGTGCCAAGAGAGCGGCATCAACGGTATCATTGAATTTCCCGGAACCATCAGGCAGATCGAGCTGGTGGTCAATGAATAACCCTGACAGGCAAATCGCCCTTGGGGCAAGGCTCAAACACTGCAAATCCGTCACCACCCTGGGACTTTACCCCAATTTTTCCGACTATTCTCCCCGGCAGGCCCAACTGATCAAAAACGCCGACAAGATTTACTACCCCACGGCGTTTTATGCCGACCTGTTCAATGCCATGGGAAAAGATACCTTCCCAAGTTTTCACACCTACAAGTTTGCCCAGGACAAGATCAAGCAGACGGCAATGTTCAACCTGCTGAACATTCCCCACCCGGAAACAAGGATCTTTTACGGCAAAAAGCAGAAGGCAGCCATCCTTGACCACTTTTGTTTTCCCTTTATTGCAAAAGAGGCAAGGGGGTCTTCCATGGGCAGGGGAATCTACCTTATTGAAACCGAAATTCAGCTGCAAACTTACCTGGAAAAGCATCAACCGGCCTATATCCAGGAGTACCTCCCTGTACAGCAGGACATGCGAATCATCATCATCGGACAGGAACCGGTCCTATCCTATTGGAGAAGAGCCCCGGCGGATGACTTTCGAACCAATATCTCCCGGGGAGGAGAGATCTCTTTCTCTCCTGTTCCAGACCAGGCCGTCAACCTTGCTTTGGAAACGGCAGAAAAATGTGGATGGGATGATGTGGGGCTGGATATCATGGCGTACAGGGAAAGATATTTAATCCTGGAAGCCAATATGAAGTACGGCACAAAGGGATTTCAAAAAGCCGGTATCGATTATAAAAAATTCCTGGAAAGCCTTCTGGTTGCAGGAAAAATTTAGGGTCACGCTTCAGATAACACAGGCCGGACCTCGTGGGATGGTGGTCAAAATGAGTTTTGCTGAAGATTGCAAAAAAATATTGTGTAATTAATTTTCTGTTGTTATGATCCTTTTTTTTGAGCAGACAACCTGCTTGTTCAGGTCACTTTATCGGGATTTAAACAGATGGAGACAGAAAATATGACTGAAATCAACGCATTGGATATTTTTACCAGACAAACTCTTGACGAAATTTTCCCCCATACCAGGTGTGACACTTTTTTTGAAGCCCTTTACGGTGACGCAGCCGAAGGGGCCTATGATATCAGCCTTGAATTCAGCAGATTGGAAGAAGAGACCCTTGAACTTGAATTCCATCTAAAACAGCGACCGGGAAAATGCCTTTCGTGCAGCATCACCTACGGACTTCCAGAGGTGTTTTCCCGTCACCCGGTTATTGACCTCGAAGGCATTGCCGAAAAGGTCAACACACTTTTAGGGGAAGCCGCCTTTTGCAAAGGATGGAAAATGGGCGCCACAAAAAAAATAAACAACCACCTCTATGTGGTCCCCCTTTTTTTTCAACTGCAATGAACAACAGCTGCCCCGGGCCTGTTTCTCCTGCCCATGGCGAGGGGCAAAAAAAAACAGGTCTGTTCGGATGATGCCCTCCTATGATTTCCTGCGCCTACATCAACACTCCCCTGGGCCCCTTGCTGGCAGCAAAAGAGAAGAGCCGGCTGATACAGTTGCGGCTTCCTGTCAAGGGGAAACCGGCAGAGCCGCCCCTGTCATGGACCTGCCGTCCCTCCAGGTTTGAGCATGAAACCAGGGAAATTTCAGCCTATTTTTCAAAAAAACTGACACTCTTTTCAATCCCCCTGGCACCGCTGGGAACCGATTTTCAGCAGAGCGTATGGCGCGCCATGCTCGACATCCCCTTTGGAGCGACGGCTTCATACAAGGAGATCGCAGAAGCGATTCACAATCCCCGGGCCTGCAGGGCCGTTGGAAGGGCGGCCGGGGCAAACCCCCTGCCCATTGTCATCCCCTGCCACCGGGTAATCGGCAGCAACGGAGCCCTCACCGGTTTTGGCAGCGGGCTTGCCATAAAACAACACCTTCTCCAGCTTGAAGCGAAGTCCCTGTAATCCCGGAAAGGGTTTGGTCATAACATCGGCTGCTCGTCACATTTGGCGGGCCAACGGGGTCAGGCTTCTGTTATTGACGTTATCGGACAGAAAAGCACAATAAAACCACAAAGCACACGATAATGTTAATAACGAAAAGGTGACCCCACCCCAAACGGTTTTTCACCCTTACAGCCGTTCATCCTCCTCCCACTCTTTTAAATAAGATTCCACAAGGGCATGACTGACTCCATTCCGGGCCGGCTCCGGCTGAAACAGGCAGTATCCCATGCCATTGATATCCCGGGCAAGGGAGTGAAAAAACGCCTCTTCAATATCCTCTTTTTTTTCTGAACGGGCCCTGGATAAAACAGCGTCGGTGAGATACCCCTTGGGGGTGAAAGAGCTGCACAGGGCCGGCTCCCACTCTTCGGGAAAGTTGTTGATCCGCCAGGGAACCAGCATGTCAGGCTTGAGGACATCTGTTTTTTTTTTATTGAACGGAGCCTGGACAAGTTTAATTTTTCTGGCTTTCCATTGCATGAGCTCCTTTAAAAGCGCTGTGATATCACTGGCAAACAGCCACTCTTCAGGCTCCAGGAGAACCGGGGGAAATTCCCTGCTTGTCAGGGCATATCTAAACGGTCCCCTTTCCTTCCAGAACTCTCTGAAATCGGCGGATGCGGGTAAAATCTTTCTGACAACACCTTGTTCCATGCTTCCTCCCCGTGGCAACTTTACACCACAGCTTTTCAATCATTCCAACGACCATGGGCCGTTTACTCACAACAAACTGTGGATTGTATCAGAAACAGAAGGCGTTTTCCACAAATATTCCCTTGACCCGGAGCATCAATTCTGTTAACCATAGTTTTTAATCTGGTTAACCGCCACATGGAGGGATCAGAACCAAACCCGTTACAATTCTTATTTTTCGATGAAGGGCGACAACAACACGGAGATTTTTATGAAACAAGCAATACTGAAAATCCTCGCCGCCGGGGAGGGCAGAACCGTTTCCGGTGTTGAAATCAGCACCCAAATCGGCATTTCCAGGGTGGCTGTATGGAAACACCTCAAGGGATTGAAAGAAGACGGGTATGCCATCACCGCCTCTTCAAAGGGGTACCGACTCGACGAAGGGGATGATCCTCTTTTGCCCTTCTGTTTTGAAGAGCGGAAACAGGGTATCCACTATTTTCCATCCATCCCTTCCACCATGGACCGGGCCAGGCAGATGGCAAAACAGGGAAGCAGCCACCTCGATGTTGTCATTGCCGGTGAGCAGACAGAGGGACGGGGACGTCTCCACAGGGAGTGGGTCTCTTCTTCCGGCGGTTTGTGGTTTACCATGATCCTGAAACCGGATCTGCCCCCGGCCCTGTCATTCAAGGTCAATTTTGCCGCCTCCCTCTGCCTTGCCAAAACCGTTCAGACCCTGTTTAACATCAACGCCAGGGTAAAATGGCCCAATGATCTCCTGGTAAACGGAAAAAAACTTGCCGGGCTCTTGTCGGAAATGGAAACAAAAGGGGACATGATCTCGTTTGTCAACATTGGGGTGGGACTGAATGTCAACAATTTTCCGGGAAAAGAAACCGTCGACGCCGTATCCCTGCGGGAGATACTGGGCAGAAAAGTGGCGAGAAAAGAGATTCTTTCCGTTTTTCTGGATACATTTGAGTCGAAACTCTCCACCATCAACACCGGGGATATCATCGGACAGTGGAAAAAGTACACGGCAACCATTGGAACCCGGGTCAGAATCGAGACCCTCACCGGCATCTTTCATGGCCTGGCAACGGATGTGGATGAAACCGGATGCCTTGTCCTGCAGGAGGACGACGGAAACAGAAAAAAGGTGATCTACGGAGACTGCTTTCACCAATAACGGCCACGGGCCGACCTGGTTTCATTCCGTTCGGCCCACAACAAAAGCAGAAACTTCGGTTCGGTTGAACGAAGTTTCATATAAAACAGAAAAGGATCGTAAAAAAAATGGACAGTTCAGATCAGTTGAAAATGACAGTGTACGCTTCCCTCTTCGCCGCATTGATCGCAGCAGGGGCCTTCATGGCAATACCCATCGGACCGGTTCCAATTGTACTGCAGAACATGTTTGTCCTTCTCGCCGGAATCATCCTGGGACCCCGGTGGGGGCTGGCATCCGTCGGGGTCTACCTTCTGATGGGAGCCCTGGGATTCCCGGTTTTTGCCGGGGGCACAGGGGGGCTTGGCCGGCTTTTCGGGCCAACCGGCGGGTATCTTCTCTCCTACCTCCCGGCGGTTTTCATCACAGGATTGGTGTCCCGGGCCCTTGGAAACAAGACGCGCTGGGATATCCTTGCCATGGCAGCCGGTTCCATGATGATCTATTCCATGGGGGTTCCCTGGCTGAAACTGGTTACCGGCATGGCATGGGGCAAGGCCTTTGCTGTGGGAATGTACCCCTTTATCATCGGAGATCTGCTGAAGATAACCGCCGGAGCGTTTTCTGCAGGAATCATAAGGCCGGTGATCAACACCCCTGCCCTAAAGAAAAAAACCGCTGAATAGGACCATACGCGTCGGGGAATATTCCATGGACAACACCATCCTAGAAATAAAAGAGTTAACCCACACCTACCCTGGAAGCAGAGCCGGCATCTTCCATGTCAACCTCACCGTTTCCAGGGGGGAGTTCATCATTCTGGCGGGAAAGAACGGTTCGGGCAAAACAACCCTGCTGCGCCACTTTAACGCCCTCTTAACGCCGGACTCGGGACAGGTACTGGTCCATGGAAAAGATGCCCAAAAAAAACCGACCCTGGCCCGGAAAACCACCGGCATGGTGTTCCAGGATGCAGACACCCAGATTGTCGGAGAGACCGTGTATGACGATATCGCCTTTGGACCTGAAAATTTTGGCCTGCCAAGGAGCGAGATCCGCCGGAGGGTAGAAACTGCCCTGGAAACACTGGGGCTGGCTGGTCTGGAAGAGAGAAACCCCGCCACCCTCTCCGGGGGGGAAAAACGCAGGCTTGCCATTGCAGGGGTGCTCGCCATGTATCCTGAAATCATTGTCCTGGATGAACCCTTTTCCAACCTTGACTACCCGGGGGTTCTGGATCTTCTGTCCTGCATCGAAGGACTTCAGAGGGATGGACAGACCATCATCATCGCCATCCACGACATTGAAAAAGTGATCCGCCTTGCCACCAGGATGATCATCATGGACCAGGGCAGGATTGCCCATGATGACAAACCAGTAAACCTGATGGAAACGGTGGCGGCCTTTGGCGTACGAAAACCGGAACAGAGGAGCATGGTCCAATGGGAGTAACACCTTTTGCCTACACCCCTTCGACCTCGCCGCTCCAAAAAGTCGATGCCAGGTGCAAGCTTTTCTGCCTCTCTGTTTTGAGCATCGCCACCTTGGGTGCCGGGTTTCTCCCCCTGACGGTTTTGATTTCCCTGCTCTTCTGCCTGCTCAATCTGGAGCAAAAAAGCCCCGGCAGGGTGATCCTGGAGCTGAAATACTTCTGCGTGCTCCTCGTTTTTGTATTTATTGCCAGGGCCGTGACAACCCCGGGGGACCCGGTGGCGGTCTTTCTCAACACCGATGTGACCAGGCAGGGGCTGTTGGACGGAACCTTGATCTGCCTGAGATTCTTTGCTGTCATGCTCTTGGGAATGATCTTTACCTGCACCACCCGGCCTTCCCTGGTGAAAGGGGCTGTGGAGTGGTTTTTAAGACCCGTCCCCCTGATCCCTGAAAAGAGGGCCGCTGTGATGATCACCCTGTTTTTGCGGTTTCTGCCCCTTGTTTTGCAACAGGCCCATGAGATAAGACAGGCCCAGCAGGCAAGATGCGCAGATCTGAAGAAAAACCCCGTGACAAGGGCGGTAAACCTTGCCGTTCCCCTCCTGAAAAAAACTTTCATTGCTGCAGATCGGCTTGCCACTGCCATGGCATCACGCTCCTACTCGGAACGGCGTACAGACCCTGAAGTCTCCCGGTCGGGCCTGGAGAAAAAAGTCTACTCTGCCGCCCTCTTCCTGGCCGCTCTTCTGGTGGTTCTGTAAGAAAGCAGAGAACAGCCTTGATCATGGCTCATGTTGGCCGACGTCATGGGACAGGCGATCAGACAGTGCCTTTACCAGCCGATCCGACGAGATACGCGATCCGTATGCCATGTGGTGTGGGAGGGGCCCTTAGTGATGGGCGTCCCTATCCCTGTACCCCTTGTTCATGCAGCTATATTAACACTGACATGC
>JAWOGI010000376.1:0-4232 GCA_046496975.1 Desulfobacteraceae bacterium
GACCTTTGAAGACTTGCTGGCCGAATCGTTCGATCAAATTCGAAGCAGCGCCACAGGCAATGTCGCCATCATGTTGCGGATTCTCGGGGCGCTTGAAACCATCGCCGGTCTGACGGCCAGCCCGGGCCGTCGACAGGCGCTTCACGATCAAGTGCGATGGATCAGTGAACTGGCTGAACGCACTCTCGAGTCAGCGCATGACCGTGCGAGGATCGATACGCGGCTGGCGCGCGTGCGTGAAGCGCTCGCAGCCGAATCTGCTTTATGCGCAGGGAAAAAGAAACAAACGAAAGAGGGATCAGAGGGAGCGTTGGGCGGACCACGCCCGGAGGTGTCCTCGTGAAAAACTGGAGAGTATTCCTGGTTCGAACTATGTGAGTAAATAAATGAAAGGCAACTGCGAGTGCGAGAATAACACAGTAACCAAAAGACTCCAATACGGTCTTGATAAATTTTCTCAGGGAAACCTCGTCCTCGGCTACCAGGACGGCCTCATCCCCACCCATAACAGGGGCGGCGGCATCCGCCTTTTCATTCCCGGTTGCTGTTTTTTCGCTCAGGGGCAGGAGTATTTTAAAAATCGTGCCTTGATCCGGTTCTCTGTAAACACCGAATAAGGCCATTTCCAACCTTGGGTCATATATGACCTTATTTTTGAAACGCGTTCTGCACGATTGGCCTGTTTTTATACCTTTGACCGAATCAGAACTCAAAAGGCTTCTTACTGAATGCTCTTCAGGCTTTGATGAACGAACAGCTTTTCAAAAAAATCCTTTACAAACATCCGTGCTGACAGTAATATAATCATATTATATGATTTTTATTATTTATAAGGAGCGGGTCATGGAGCGTATAAGTGTTACCCAGGCAGTAAGACAATTTTCTGATTTGCTTAATCGAATTTTTTATCAAGGTATCAGTGTAGAGTTGGAACGTGGTAATAAAGTGATCGCTCGAATTTCTCCAGTTTCAATTGCGTCCTCTATAAAAGTCAAAGACCTGAATAGAATGTTCGCAGAGCTGCCTTCGCTTGGAGATGATGCAGGTGTCTTTACAAAAGATCTGGAAGATATTCGAAAACAAATACCCCTGGAGAAGACACAATGGGATTAATGCTGGACACAAATGTTTTTATTCATTCTGAGCGCTCGAAATCTCCGATAGATTTTTCACCCTGGGAAGAATATGGCGATGTATATATCAGCGCAGTTACTGTTTCTGAATTATTAGTTGGTGTTCATTATGCTGATAATGAGTCAAGAAAGGCACGTCGTTCCGCTTTTGTGGAATCCATATTAAGTAAAGTTCCTGTGTTGGATTTTAATACTGAAGTAGCCAGAGTACATGCTGGTTTGTTTGCGTCACTTTCCAGGCAGGGTATGATGATAGGGGCACATGACCTGATTATTTCAGCAACAGCCTTAGTCCATAACTGTGCAGTGCTGACAGAAAACAAAAACGAATTCGAAAGAGTTCCTGGACTTGAAACCATTTTATTCATTAAAACGAGGAGTGAGTGATGAAAACCGGGCGAATCTGTCTACCGAAGCTTATAATACGACAGGATGATCCGGTCAAACCATCGGTTGGGCAGTATTTTTTTCAAAATTATGGATAATTTCTGATCAGGTGCACCTTATGCAATACGCGACAGATGCCGAAAAAATTGGTATCAAACAGTGCTTGGGCCATTTCTGTCGGTGTGTCTTCAACAGCACCGCCAATACCAAACCCAATATTGTTTACCAAGATATCGATATGCCCTTCTTTATCAATGAATTGATTTAACATGGGTCCTCATTTTCGAGAATTCGGCGGCAGACACCAGCGATGTTCAGGGCTGCCGAACCGTTCTGTACAGGCGTCAATCGACGCATTTCTTCCATATTGAAGTCTGAAAGGGTTTTTTTGCCCAGGGCAAGACCCACAAGGGCGGTCGAAGAAAACCGGGTAATCAGAACATCACAGTTTGCGATCATTTCTTCTGCACTGCCGCAGGAAAATACCATGGCCCCGGGTGCATATTTGTTTATTTCCCGGGTGGCACGCCTGTGTTTTTCCCCGGGGTGAAGCTTGAAGATAAGCTGCCGGGAACCGGCGATCTTAACGGCTTTTTGGATAAAGGCCCTGCGGTTTTCAAACTGAAGCGTTTCCCTCAGTGCAGACGTACAGACCAGCACATAGCCCTTGTAGGGAAAGGTGTTGCCGGCATATTGCCGGCAATTGTCAAAATTGGGTATCCCCGTGACAATGATTTTTTTAGGACAAACCCCTTTTTTAATGAAAAAGTCCCGGTATCCGTCACTTGCAACACAGAACTTCTGGTATGCATCACTGAGACCGGTCAATGCATTGCCTGCAAACCAGAGCGGAAGGAACCGGAACCGGTTGACCAGATGGCACATGAAAGTTTCCGGGTCGGTCACCCCTTCCTGGACCAGCACCATCCGGTTGCCTCTGATATTCTTCTGCAGATACACATCCGAGCAGGTCACCACCAGGTCGTAGGGGCGGTTGCGCCCCCTTTCGTCGATGGGAAGACCCTGGTCCCGGAGATAGTCCCGGCAGCGGTTTGACAGTTTGTTGCCTGCGACGGTGAATTCGATCATCCCGAGTTTTTTGAGAAACGCATCAAATCCGTCGACATAGAAGGGGGAGAAGGCATGGTCATACGCGTCAAGGTGCCTTGCGATCTGGTGCATCTGGGTGGTCTGGTTCATGGAGCCGCATATAAAGAATATCTTTTTTTTCATTTCATGCCTCCCATTACCGCCGGTGTACCCAGTCACAGCACTGACAGACCGGAAATCCGCTATAGTCAAGCTTGCCGAAGTTCTTTCGGATGTTAGACATTACCGGCCCGTTCCAGATTTCCATGACAGTCTGGGAGTTCAGATCTCCTGCGCCCTGAACCCCATTGTAATCCACACAACAGGTAACAGCCCTGCCGTCCCGGAGCACGGACATGGCTGACCAGGGATAAAAACAGACAGACGCTATTTTTCCTTTCACAGGGTTGTACTCCCTTCCGCCGCCGAAATTGTCCGGAGAGACGAAATTTAAGCGGTCACCCATCTTCTGGTCCAGGACAGAGCGCCACAGGAATGTAAATTCTTGTGGCCCGGCACCATTGGTTTTTTGGGGCATGTATTGAAGGATCAGTTTCGGCGTCTTTTTTTTCATTTCCTTTCTTATTTTCACAAATCTCCTGATGTTGTTCAATGCCACCTTGAAATCCAGCCCCCTCATGGTACGGCTGTAGGATTCATCATCCGTTCCGTAAAAGCTGATTTTCATTTCATCCAGTCCCGCACCAATAATTTTCCTTGCAGTCCCGGCAAATAATAACGATGCATTGGTAACCAGATAGGTATGCGTTATCCCGAAAGATTTTGCGAGCCTGATCCGTTCCGGCAATGATTCATCCAGCAGCGGTTCTCCAAATCCATGCAGATGCACGACCGGGTTTCGTTTTGCTCCGGACACCTCTCGTATGATTTTTTCGAATAATGCAAACGCCATAACGCCAGGTTTCCGGGTCAGTTTCTCACGGGGGCACATCACACAGTGCGCGTTGCAGCAGTTTGTGTTCTCGATCAGGATGACCGAAGGCAGTGGAAAATGGCGGCGGTAATAGAGATGAAAGGGCAAAGGGGACCTGGCCAAAGACAACAGCCCCCGGGTGATTTTGTCCCGTGCATTGAAAATCATGTGGTCTCTCCGCCTGATTTTGTTATCATGATGCCGAAAGCGAACACCACGGCGGCAAAAGCGGCGATGATCAAAGCGCATTTCAAGGCAGCCATATGATCCACAGCTACCATGGCTGCCCTGAGCCCCTCGTTCACATAATACAGCGGCAGAATCCTGGCAAACGCCTGCAAAAATTCAGGCATCATCTCGACGGGGAAAAATGTTCCTGAGAGGAACATCATCGGAAACATCAGGGCATCGGCAGCGGCGGAGGCACTTTCAGCCTCCCTGGCAACACGGGTGAGAATCATGCCGAGTCCGACAAATGCAAATACGTCCAGGGCCACAAACACCACAAGCCAGGCATTGATCTCAAGACTGACCTTAAACATGGCATAGCTCACCAGCAGCATCACCGCGGTGGACACAACCGCAAGGATGAACTGGTAGATGATGTTTGACAGAATCCAGTCAATCCGGGTGATGGGGGTGGTGGATAGCTTTCTGATGACGCCTTTCTGCAAAAGTTCGGCATTGAC
>JAWOGI010000051.1:0-5631 GCA_046496975.1 Desulfobacteraceae bacterium
GAAAAAGAGCAGACTCTTGCCTGCCCCTGTCTTACTGGATTTACCTGTCTCAAGAGGCTGGCACTACTGCTCAACGGAGATCAGGATCAGTTGACACCGGTGACCGATGACAGATCCGTCAGCATGCCGCTCTCCTTGAGTACCAGGTATTTCTCACCGTTTATATATTCGATGCCGGACACCTCTCCGGAGGCCGCAGTGGCAATCTCTCCTGCCGCCGTGGAAACGGAATAAAGGTAGAGCCCCTCTTCGACCAGGCTGCCCGCGTTGTCCTTGCCGTCCCACTCAACAGTGTTGGTTCCGGCGGTTGTCTCGTCGGCCAGCAGGGGAATTGACCGGACCTCATCCCCGGTCTGGTTGAACAGTGACACAATCACGTCCTCCTGGTTTTCAAGCTCAAAGGAACACGCCTTGCCTGACACGTTTCCCCCCTTCACCGAAGCAATGGAGCGGGAAGAGGTGATCTCCTTGCCAAGGTAATCGGTTATGGAAGCCGGGGCCTCTTCTGTTTGCGCACCCGCCGAGATCTGGACAAGGGATTCTGGATTCACCAGGGTGTCGTTGACCCTGAGATAGGCCTTTCCCTCATTGTAAACCACACTGTCCACGGTGCCTGTGACCGTTGTGGGCATCTCGGCGAATCCGCTGCCGCTGTTGACCAGCACCTTATACTTGTAAGAGCCGTCCTCTACCATATCGCCGCTGTTGTTTCTGCCGTCCCAGTTGAGGTTATAGCTGCCCGACGTTTTCTGTCCAGGGTAGAGGGAGCGCACCTCATTGCCTTCGGCATCGTAGATTTCAACCATGACATCACCGGGTTCGGTAATGGTATAGGCACCGCCAAAGGACTGGCCATCGGCGACCTCAATGGCGTCCACCTCTCCGGTCACCTCTTTTCCAACCAGATTGGTCACATCGGCCTCGGAGCTGTTGGTAAAGGCCGTCGCCATATTCTCCATGGTCTCGTTGAGGTTCATCAGCTGCTCCAGGGATGAAAACTGGGCCAGCTGGGCTGAAAAATCCGAGCCTTCCATGGGGTTCAGCGGATCCTGGTTCTCCAGCTGGGCAACCAGCATGGTCAGGAAGTTTTCCCTGCCAAGGGCCTCTTCCTCTTTTTCCGTCTCCCTTGGCTGGTAGGAACTGCTCAGCCTGTCCATGGTCTTGTTTTGTGCTGATTCGATTGTCATATTACTCCTCCCTGTACAGAAGTGCTTCTGGATAGTCGAAAAAATCCTTGCCCGGGTTTCTTATGCTGCCGATATTACGCCACAAAATGGAGTTTTCCTTCCTGATTGCCATGATTCTCTAATGCCGGGACATCCTCCTGGCCAGCTGTTCCTTGCTGCAGCCCCAAATTCCTCTTCCTGCCCCTGTTCGACCCATGATTGCCGGACTGCTGCCGTGCATCGGCCATGGACTGCTGAAAATCACTGCCCATTTCCACATCAAAACTTTTCAGATGCACGCCGCTCTGGGAAAGGGTTGTTTTCAGGTCATTGACATGCATGGCGAGAATCTCTTTTGCCGAATGATTTTCCGTGACAACACTGACCTTGAGACTGTCCCCCAGGTTCTCGATTTTCATGATAATCCGCCCCAGCTCCGGTGGTTTCAGCTGAAGCCGCAGTTCACTGTCTCCCCGGTTGACGGCCCTTGCCAGGTTTTTTCCCACCTGGTTGGTCACATAGGATGGAAGAGTTCTGGCCTGGGGTTTTGCCTTTACCATCTGTGCACCACCGCGGTTCATGTCCCCTCCCCTGGACTCTCCGCCGGCAGACTGGCCAGTGTCAAGGCCCTTCACCTCTGTTTTTTTATTTCCCCCCGCCAGCAGGGCTTCCCCCCCCTTTCCAGAATCAAAAGAGACCGTGTTCTTTTGACGGTCACCCGGGGCATGCTCTAGTTTGGTCAATAAAGTGGCCAGCTCTTTTTCAAGGCCCCCCTCCCGGGCAGAAAAAGACTTTTCCAGGATCTTCTGATCGTCCTGTTTTGAAAAAAACGCCCCCAGGCTGATCTGCTTTTCACTCTTCATCTTTTGAAAATCCAGGGCGGTCCTGTTTTTCTCCTCTTTGACCTGGAGTTCCTCTTGCAGACCAGGAGAACTGGAACTCTTTTCGATACTGTTCAGCACAGAATCAAGAAGGGTCTGTTTCGACGATTCTTTCCCTGTCCCCCCATCCTTTGCCGGCAGCTGGACGTCAGGTGCAGATTTGCTCGCTCTGCCCATCTTTTCAAGGCCGGCGGTAAAATCTTCCAGGGTCAACGGTTTTTGCCCGGAGCCGGTCCTGTCCATGCCAAGGCCTGAAAGAAGGGAGTCAACCCCCTTCTGCTGCTGGGGATCCGCACTGAAATCAATACCCTTGATAAAAGCGGCCTTTTCCAGCGTTTGAAGCCCTTGAATCAAACGGTCCAGGCTGATTCCCCTGTCCTTGACCTTGGCATCGGAAATAATTTTTTCAAAGATCTCTTCAGGAACGCCAAGGGCTGTCATAACGGTCTCAATAAAGGGAAGATCAGAAACGGCAAGCAGGGTATCACCGTTTTCAAAATCCCCATCGTCACGCTTCTGGACTTCCATGTCAGACAGCCCGGACAAAAAATCAAAAACAGGGATCTCCCCGTCACTGGATTCCGCCTGGAGATCGGCAAGGAGATCCGAGACCTGTTTTTCGGGAAAACCTGCCTTGACAAAAAGCTCTTCCAGAGCACTGGCCCCCCTGGAATTTATAACCATCTTGTCCGTATCATTCCCGGCCATCTCAAGGAACTGCTTGAATTTATCGAGAAACCCCACAGCGTCGCCTTTTTCCAGGTCCCGGGTGAGGGAGGAAAACAAGTTACCCATCGCGGTGATGATGTGAGCCGAATCTTCCCGACGGTTCACTATCCTGTTTATCACGGCATTGCCAGAATCAACTCCCTCCCCAACGCTTAGCCTCTTATTAAACGGGGTACCCTCGCTGCCGGTTTCCGCCACTTTGGCCAGAAGTGCTTTCAATTCCGGATCAGTCTCTTCCGACCCTTTCAACCGGCTCAAGACCTTTCCTGCCAGCTCTTCTGTGCTGTTCTGGCCCTCCTCTTTTGCCATGAGACTGTCGAGCCTGGCGGCAAAACCGGCCTCATCTTCCTGGAAGGCTTTGCCAGCACCGGGCAGGGAAATATCTGCCCTGCCTGTCCGGCTTAAATTTTTCAAGGAGTTTTGAAATTCCGCAAAACCAAAATTCATTGCAGCACCTGTATTAATGTTATGAGTTGATGACATAAGCAGCAATGATCGTGCCAAATCACACTCAAAAACAATTTAACCCTTTAAATTCAAATAGTTAAATCACACATTTCAGATGAAAAAGCCAGACACAGGCGCCTGTGAATGCATTTATTTCCCGGCAAAAAGTCGGTAAGGGAAAAATCTGCCACAAAAAAAAGGCCGTTTAAAACGGCCCTGATCTGCTGGTTCTGGAAGGAGGGATGGGATTATTTTTTCCTGTAGGCGATGCGCTCGCTGATCTTTGCCGCCTTTTTACTCTCAACATTGGCGAGGATTGTGGCCGCAGAGGCCTCCCGCATCCGGGAAAAAATCTGCATGGCCACTTCAATGTCCATGCTGTTGACAATTTCTGCGGCATTTTTGGGTTTCATGCCGGCATACATCTTGACAAGTTTCTCGAGTTTTTCTTCAAACTCGGCATCTTTCTGCTTTTCCTGCTCTGTTTTTTTCTCTGTGAGGGTGTCGAAATCGGAAGCGATCTGTTTTTTCAAACTCTGGAGTTTTTCAAGTTTCAAATCGATGCCTTCCATGAGCTCTTCAAGCTGTTTCTTTTCCCGGTCAATGCGCTCTTCCTCCCTGGCAAGTCTTTCCTTTTTCTCTTTGAGTCCTTTTATCACAACCTTTGCAGGATCGGGGCATTCCGGGCATTCCGGACAGGGAGATTCCTCTTTTTCATCCTCGGCATAGACAGCAGTACCGCTGGAAAAAAGAAAAGCCGCCGCAAAGAGGAGCAAGAAAAATAAAACAGCAGCCGATTTTTCGGTTCTTTTTTTACGAGTGGTTTCACCTTTCATCAATGACCTCCCTTGCCTTTTTCAAGGAGGAGATTTCGTCGATCATCTTCTGCTCCTCCTTGAGGAATTCTTCCATATACTGCTGCTTCTGCTTCTCTTTTAACCGATCTATAGCCTTTCTGGCAACGCTTCTTTCCCTGAGGAGTTTCTGCTTGCCGGCAAGCACTGCTGCCAGCTGCCGTTTTCTTTTTTCTACCTCTTCTATATCACTGGCAACACCGTCCAGGTAGTCGTTAAACTGCTTGAAATCCCAGGCCGATATTCCCTTTGCAGCGGCCCTGTCAATCTCCCGGGCTGTTCGGGAAAAGGTCTCGTTCAGCCGGGCGATTTCGTTTTCCGCTTGTCTTACATCCCTGTACGCCTCTGCCGTTTCCTGCTGTGCCAGGTATTCAAGGTGGTGCCTGTATTTCAGAAGTGCCTCAAGCCGGAAACGGAACCGTTTCATCTCTTTTTCCCGGGACTGTTTTTCATGTTCAGAATGGAGGAGAGCTCGGAAACCCCCAGGGAGAGCTGGCACTTTCTGCCCATATCCTGTTTGAGAAAATCGTTCACTGCCGGCATGAGCTGCTTGGCCTGGTCAATTTTGGGATCAGACCCGTCCACATAGGCACCAATGGAGATCATATCCTCGGCGCTCCTGTATGCCGAGATAATCTCAATGGCCTCTCCCCTCACCTTGACATGCTCAGGAGCTGCCACATCCCGCATAACCCGTGACACACTGGCAAGCACGTCAATTGCCGGATAATGGCCCTTGTTGGCAAGATCCCGTGACAGGACGATGTGGCCGTCCACAATGGAGCGCACCGTGTCCCCCACAGGGTCGTTGAGATCGTCCCCCTCGACCAGAACCGTGTAGATCCCGGTGATGGAGCCGCTGTTTTCCACGGCCCCTGCCCGTTCCAAAAGCACAGGAATCTGAACAAAGAAAGAGGGGGTGTACCCCCTGGAAGTAGGCGGTTCTCCGGCGGCAAGCCCCACATCCCTGGAAGACATGGCAAAACGGGTGATAGAATCCACCATCAAGATCACATTTTTCCCCTGGTCCCTGAAATACTCGGCAATGGTGGTGGCAAGATAAGCCCCCCGGATCCTCACCAGGGGGGGCGAATCCGAGGTTGCCGCAACCACCACGGACCGCTTCATGCCTTCCCTGCCCAGGGTGTCATCGACAAAATCCTTGACCTCCCTCCCCCTTTCGCCGATGAGGCCGATCACCACCACATCGGCAGCCGAATGCTTGGTCATCATGCCCATGAGCACGCTTTTGCCCACTCCGGAACCGGCCATGATGGCAACCCGCTGCCCCCTTCCCAGGGTGATCATGGTGTTGATGGCGTTGATCCCCACATCCATGGGCTCACGGATGGACTGACGTTCCATGGGGTTGATGGGCTTGCCGTAGAGGGGATACCTGGCACTGGCCCGGATGGCCCCCTTGCCGTCCAGGGGCACTCCCATGCCGTCGACGACCCGGCCGAGGAAGGCATCCCCCACCTCGGCCTCCGGCGTATCAGCCAGGGGGATGATCCGACTTCCAGGACTGATGCCCCGAATGCTGCCGTAGGGCAT
>JAWOGI010000121.1:0-11097 GCA_046496975.1 Desulfobacteraceae bacterium
ACCCTTCCGGCGACCGGTGCCCCCGGGAGACGATCCGTTCGATGGCTGTGTTGTCTCTTGAAAAGAGGGGGGTGATCAGCTCTTCAGGCAAGTGGGCCGGTATCTTGTCCAGCAGGTTTCCCATTTTCCCAGTCTCCTTCTCTCATCCAGGCGGCCATGGGGCATGACCTGGAGATTTTAACGGCACCCCGGTTTTTAGGCTCGGAAAAAGGGTTTTGTCAAGGATAATTTGGTCTTCTGGTAGAGTTACTCCAGGGTGCTGTCGATTCAAAACCGCTACGGGCAAAACCCGGACCGGCTGCCTCTAATTCGGCTTTCAACCTTTGTTGTGCCCGCAGGGCATGGCCGTTATATGAAACAACCGAGTCAGAGCCCCCAGTGGATCTGGCCGGAATAAAGCCCTGAATAAAAAAACAGACAGGAGAACACCCTTTTTGAAGGGTATACCGCAGTGGCCGCGGTTGACGAAAAAGAGCAACCTCTCCTTGTGGCGGAAATCGCAAGGCAGGTGTAGTTAGAATTGATGAAAATCAATTTCAAAGCTTGCCTATGTACTTGAGATCAGATAGCATGGTCCAGTGGTGGCAGTTTTTTGCCAAGGCCCCAACGTGGCCCCATAGCCTGAGGCCTGGCGTGGGAAGGAAAAATCGACAAAGGCTTGGGGTAATCGAGGCAGAGATGCATGCCCCCTGGTTCAAGAGGGGCAGCACAATGCGGGCGGTGTGGTAAATTCAGGATAAAGGCGTTAATGAAACAGGGTGAATTATCTCGAAAAGGCAGGAATGCGGCAGTTTTGCTTCTTCTGCTTGTCTGTCTTTTTTTTTTCGGAGTGGGCGGGTATATGCTGCTGGAGAAGGTTGTTTTCCTGGAAGCCATGTATTTGACCATAGGCACCCTGACCACGGTGGCACCTTTCAAGCTCACCGGTCAGGGTCAACTTTTTGCCATCGTACTCATCCTTTTCGGGTTCGGTCTGGTGGCGGCAACGGCGGCATTTATCGGCAATATGTTTCTGGATGGCAGCTGGATTGCACACTACAGGAGGCGCAAGGTGCAAAAAGAACTACACAATTACAAGAATCACTATATTATCTGCGGGTATGGACAGGTGGGCAATATTGTTGCAGATGAACTGCATGGCAGCGGTATCCCCATCGTGGTCATTGATAAGAACACGGAGGTCATTGCCCACTGCAGGGAGGCGGGCATAATGGCTTTGCAGCGGGATGCCATGGAGGAAGAAAATCTGGTCGAGGCCGGTTTGGAGCGGGCCAAAGGCCTTATCTCCGTGGTTAACCGGGATGCAGACAATGTTTTCATCGTTCTCACCGCCAGGGCTGTCAATGAAGATCTTTTTATCTTTGCCCGGGCAAGCAGCAAGGGGGTTGAGAAAAAGCTTTACCGCGCCGGCGCCAACCACGTGGTGTCGCCCTATGCCAGCGCTGCCGTCCGCATTACCCAGAACATACTGCGCCCCACCATTACCGATTTTCTCGGTTCGGCTCTTTCCAGCGATAACACTGGGATGGAGTTGGCCCTGGAGGAACTTGAAATCCCCGAGAACGCGCCTTTTGCAGGTAAAACCCTGATGGACTCTGATATCCGCAATGATTTTGATCTCATTGTTGTGGCCATCAAGCGCAAAGACGGCAGCAGGATTTTCAACCCTTCTTCCCTGGAGTGTATCAACAAAGGGGATACATTGATCGCCGTCGGGCCCAGGAAGAATATAAACACCTTTCTGGAGCGGGTTGGCAAAAACGCTGCTGATCATCAGGATCAGACCTCTTGGGGGCTGAAACGGACAGCTGCTAAATCGGCCTGCCGGTGATTCCGGTGATTCTGATTGAAAAGGAATGTACATGGCAAACGCGACAAAGGGCAGTATAGAGCAGGAATTTAAAAAATCCTATTCAGCCCAGAGAAAAGGATCCGCCATGATCACTCCGAGTGGGTGTCCATTTCGATTGGTGCGCTGGATTTCCTTTCCCAGTATCTCATTCATATCAGCAATTCTAATTTTGGATGCGGAAACCCGCTTTGCGGCGCAAGGATGAAAACACCATGGTACAGTCCATCCTGTCCCAGGTCATCCAGCACCGGAACCGGCCAAATCAGCGGTTTTGTGACCTCCGGTGGCTATAGCGACGGTTGTGTTGACAGCGCCGGTACCTGGCGGGGGAAGGGGTCACCGGATCATCTATACATTGAACTCCACCGTGCGAACGGCTACTGGGTCGGTGTAGGTGATGTGGGACGTGAAGGCCTTCAGATCAACCAGGGCCGTGGCCTTGTGTTTTTTGTGCTGCCACTCCAGGTGGATCTGCTGCTCTTGGGAGTCGAGGATACTGAGCTCTCCCATGAAGGCCGGGTAGCTGTTCCGGAACTCCATGAGCTTTAACAGCCGTTTAACCACGGGGCGCTTTATCTCCCTGCGGATTTCGGTCAGGGTGTAGTTGTGCCGGTTGATGTTTCTTCCCTGGCGGGTTCTCTCCACCAGCTCGATGTCGTTTTCACCGGCCAGAAGCCCCACATAATAGACCTGGGGGATGCCCGGGGCAAAGAACTGGATGGTCCGGGCGGCCAGGTAGGCGTCGTCGTTGGCTCCCAGGGCGGAGTAGTAGGTGCAGTTCACCTGGTAGATGTCCAGGTTCTGGTATTCCGATCCGGAATAGCTTTTCTTGATGTTGGACCCCTTTTTGTAGAGGTCCTCCAGGGTGCTGTCGATCTCCTCCTGGGGCAGAAGGTCGATGACGTCCACGATGCCGATGCCGTCGTGGGTGTCCAGAGTGGTCATCTGTTTTCTCGGACAGATGGAGAGCCAGTGGGTCAAATGGCTGGAGGTGCCCGTGTAAAGGGCGTGGAGTACCAGCAGCGGCAGGGAAAAATCGTAGGATCGGTACCCCTTTTCGGCCAGCTTCAGCTGGTAGGTGTAGTGCTCATGCACCTCGGGCAGGATCTCCGTGTCAAAGGCCTCGGCAAAATCTTTGCACCAGTCCAGCATCCGCCATATCTGGGGCTCCAGGAAGAAACAGGAGGTGCCAAGTTCCATGGTTGTGTAGCCGATGGCGTCCAGCCGGATGATCTTGGGCCGGATCCGTGCAAGGCGGATGAGGAATTTTCGCATTACCTCCCGGGTTTTCCGGGCGGTGTAGTCGAGATCGATCTGCTCGTAGTCAAAGGTACACCAGATCTTTTCCAGGGAGCCGTCGGCCCGTTCCAATACCATATAGGGAGGCCTGGGCTTTCGTGTGTAAACCTTTTCAAGGTCCTCCTTGGCCACCCAGCCGTCGGGTTTCAGCTTGTTGAAACTGAGAAACATGTCCGCATATTCACTGGCCTGGCCCTTTTCCACATAGTCCTGGAAAAACAGTGACTGCCGGGAGATGTGGTTGACCATGAAGTCGACGACCAGATCGAAATCCTGTGCGATCTTTTCCACATCGTCCCAAGTGCCAAAGGCCGGGTCCACCTCATCATAGGTGAGGGGACAGAAGCCCCGGTCAGAAGAAGAAGGGTAAAAGGGGAGGAGATGGACCCCCCTGATGGCCTGACCAAGGTATTTGCGAAGCACATAGTGGAGCTCGGGCAGGTTCTTTCCAAGACTGTCCGGATAGGTGATGAGATGCACCTTGTTTCTAATTGTCATCGTGTGGCCCTTTTTTAAACTTGTCCATGAAACCGTAGTGGCCCATGCCTTCCATCATGCCGCCGGCATGGGACTTGGCGGCGAAATAGACCTTTCTTGCCGATTTCATATGTTCCAGCTCCGGGCTGTAATTGCCCACCACCACGGCAGAAGGCTCTCCCCGGAGCATCTCTTCGTCGTTGCCCGAATCCCCGAACACCAGGAACCGCTTCAGGGGGATTTCCCATTTGTAGCTCAAATAGCGCAGGGCCTTTCCCTTGGAGGCGCGGTAGGGAAGAATGTCCAGGTATTGTTCCTGGGAATAGATCAGATTGTAGTGGCACCTGTTTCTCCCCAGGGCATTGTGGATTTCAGCCAGCCGGTCCTTGCCCGGAGCCATGGTGTAGCTGATTTTACAGGTTCTCTGGGCACTCTCCTCCTGGGGGGTCAGAAAATCGAAGTCCTTGAGGACCGAAACTATTTTTTCCCGGTCCCAGTTCCTGGATATGTGGGTCTGCCATCCTCTGTCCTCCTGGAGGGACGGTCCATAATGGATCTCACTTCCCACGGATGAGATGATCACATCCGGCGCTGGAATTTTGTTTTCTTCGAGCACTGCTGCGGCCGAGGAGAGGGGTCTCCCCGTTGCCACGGCAAACCCGATCTCCTCCCGCTTTTCTTCCAACAGGGAGATGAACCGCTGCAGGTCCGACGTCTCTCCTCCCAGGAGGGTGTTGTCGATGTCCGTCACCATCAGCCCCTTCAACAGGGTCAGTCTTCTGCCCGTGGGATCTGTGGGAGAGGCCGTCTTCACATTGGGGGGAGGGTACTGGTCACAGAGGGCGTTGATCTCCTGGAGATAGGTTTCGGCATGGCTCTCCCAAGTGTACCATTTCCGGGTGTTCAAGATACCGTTTTTTGAAAAAAGATTCCATTGTTCTTCCTGGGTGATGATTTCTTTGACGGCCCGGGCAATGGCCTCGGTATCCGTGGGGTCCACCAGCAGCCCGCTTTGGCAGTTTTCCACAATATCGCTGGGGCCGCCGTCATTGGTGGCCACGATGGGAAGCCCCGTGGTGGATGCTTCCAGGAGGGTGATGCCGAAGGGTTCCGTCAGTGCCGCGTTGACAAATACCCCCCGCCTCTCGGCGGCGATGTGGTAGAGTTCCGGCACTTCGTGCTCAAAGTCATGTTTTTTGGGGATGGCCATTTTGCCGTAAAGGTTGTACTTGTCCATGAGCAGAAGCATCCGGGTCAGCACAGCTCTTTCCGAATCCTCTTTCTGGGAGATATCTTTTCTGATGCCGGCAAAAATTGCCAGGTTGGCCATGGAGCGCAGGTCCAAGTCATCCCCATAGGCCTTGATCAGTCCCTGGATGTTCTTTCGCTTGTCCGGCCGGCACAGGGCAAGGATCAGGGGCTTGTCCGGCTGCTGGAAAAACCGGTTGAGCTCTTCGATGAGAGAGGCCTTGGCATGGAGGGACTCTTCACTGGGCGTGGCCTGGGGAAGGATATCGTGGTAATAGGGCTCGAACCTGTGGATGTCGATGCCCGGCGGAATAACCTTGAACCGGGGCAGGCTGCCGTTGCGGTACATTCCGTACTGGTCCTTGACCTCCTGGCGGGTGCTTGTCACCACAAGATCGGCCTGCTTGAGAATACTCTCCTCTTTTTTGATGCGAAAATCCAGCCTGAGCTGTTTGTTGAGCTGGTCCCGGGTGTAGCCGTCATTCAAGAGCTGTTCCTTTTTGGCTCGCCCCAGAGAATGGCCGGTATAGACAAAGGGCATCCCGAAAATCCGGGCAAGCTCCTTGGCCGCATAGCCGCCATCGGGATAGTGGCCGTGGAAAATATTGGGAATTCGTTTTTCCCTTTTGATGAATTTTATGGTCTTGTCCACAAACTCGTCGAGGAAGGGCCAGAGCAGTTCTTTTCTGATGTACTTTTTGCCGCCGCACTGGATTCTTACGATCCGGAATTTATCCGTCACCTGTTCTATGGGACTGCTGTAGTCCTTTGAAACGGACTTGTCCGAGACCAGGCGGGTGAAGAGATCCACCCGGTCCACAAGGGGATGTTTGGACAGAGCGTTGCCCATTTCAATCACATATTTCACCTGACCGCCGGTATCCGCGTCACAGCCCAGTTCCATGTCGTGGCTTCGGACCAGCCCGTGGATGCTGAACATCTGTATGTATCGTTTGCCCTCCATCATATGCCTCCCATTGTCTTTCTGTAATCGCGGTAAAAATCGTCGTTGGCCGGAAGGGCGCCCTTGATGGTGCAGATGCTTGAGGCAAAGTCGTGGGCCAGGGTGATGGCTTTTGCTGCAGCTATCTTTTTTGACATGCAGGCCACGGCCATGGCTGCAAAGGCATCTCCGGCACCAACGGTGTCCATCACGGACAATCGGCGAGAAGGGCGGATCTGGTGGCTGGTGTGGGGGGAAAACCATTCGCTGCCGTCGGCCCCCCTGGTGAGGATGACGGTTTCAAGGTGGTAATCCGCCATGAGGCTGCGGACAAGTTCGGTGGCAGTGGATTCGGCCTTGCCGGGAAACAGGGTAAACAGTTCTTCCCGGCTGAGTTTGAGCCTGTCTGACCATTGAAGTGAGGCGCCAATGGTTTCCTGTGAGTAGCAGTTCTCCCTCAGGTTGAGGTCGCAAAAGGCCTTTGTTTTCTCGTTTTTCGCCTCCATCACCCGGGCCATGAGAGAAGCGCCCTCCGGGCTTCGCTGGGCAAGGGTCCCAAAACAGATCAGCTCCGGAAAGTTTTCCAAAAGTTTTTCCAGGCGCGGGGTATATTCGATGAAGTCAAAGGCCCTGTTCTCTATGATTTCAAACCGGTGCCCGCCACCATGGTCGGGCAGGACATTCACCCGGCCTGTGGGCGCAGCGGCATCCACCTGGAGATCCTTGCCGTCAAACCCGTGGCGACTGAGAAAACGGGCAATCTCTTCTCCCTGGTCATCCCTTCCCACCCGGGAGATGAACCCCACGGCGCATCCCAGTTTTTTCAGGTGAAAGGCAAAATTAAAGGGGGCTCCGCCGATCCTGCGATAGGAGGGGAAAACGTCAAACAATATCTCGCCGATAACCAGTATCACACAAACTCCTTTCAGACCTTCTGGCACCGTCCCTTTTCCGGCTCATCCCCCGGGTCGAAGACCCCTGCAGGGCAGTGGAACGAGCAGATTGGAGGGGGCGGGGTGTTTCGGTCAAATCTGTTGGTTCCTGGGCCAAGCCTGGCCCCTTTGTGGCATGGATGTCCACTTTGACCTTTTCATAAGACCATTTTTCCCGGGCTTTTGTCAAACGGTTTATCCTCCCTGCAGCAATTCTAACTATCCATCGGATCAGATTTGTGGTATTGTCTGTTTGACAAGAGCCTTGCCTGTCCTGCCGTTCCAGGGGGCTTGGTCATAACATCGGCCACTCGTCACATTTGGCGGGCCAACGGGGTCAGGCTTTTGTTATTGACGTTATCGGACAGAAAAGCACAATCAAACCATAAAGCACACGATAATGTTAATAACGAAAGCCTGACCCCACCCCAGGATGGCCGATGTTATGACCAAACCCGTTCCAGGCAGCGGACAACGAAAACCCGTTACGTTATGGAAAAGGAGCCTGACAGAGAGCGTTATGAAAACCGATGATCACTTAAAGCTGTTGTGCGATGCCGGAGAGATGTTTGCCCTGCTCGCCGGTGTGTCAGATACTGAAATGATTCTCCAGCGGTGTGTGGGGCTGGTGGCGGAACATCTCAAGGCAGAGGTCTGCTCGATCTATCTGCTGGATCGCCAGGGCAAAACCCTTGTGCTTCAGGCCACCAAGGGGTTGAACCCCGATTCCGTGGGGATTGTGAAGATGGCCATCGGCCAGGGGCTTGTGGGCAAGGCCATGGCCGACCGGGAGATGGTTATCGAGGACCGGGCCAGTGAAAACCCCGATTTCAAGTATTTTCCATCGGCCCGGGAAGAGGAGTTTGAATGTTTCCTGGCCATTCCCATTCTCCGGGGTCAGCAGAACATCGGCGTGATGGTTGTCCAGCGCCGGGCCCGGCAGAATTTTTCCAGAAACGAGGCCATGGTGCTGCGATCTATCGCTTCCCAGCTGGCCGTGCTCATCGAAAACGCCAAGGTTTTGCTCTCCCTTGAAGAAAAAGAGACCACCGCCTCCGGGGGCGGTTCCTCTCTCTTGCTGCCGGAGAGATCCATGGAACAGCCGGGGATGTCGGGGGTTTTCCCGGCCCGGCCGATCTCCCGGGGCATCGCCCTGGGCAAAGTTCTCCTGCCCAAAAAAAATCCCCTGCTGGAACAGTTGAGAAGCGGCCAGCCCATGGTCCATGACAGAGAGCTTGGCATCGATGCCCTTGAGAAGGCCATAGAAAAGACCGTTGAAGAGATTGAAACCCTGGAACAGCAAGTCTCAAAGCGGTTGCCCGAGGCAGAAGCCTTGATCTTTGATGCCCATATCATGATTCTCAAGGACAAGGGGTTTTCCGTTAAGATGAGAGAGATGACCCGCCAGGGCAGCAGCGCCCTGTCCGCCGTGGTCACCGTTGCCAGAAAATACATGAAATTGTTCGGCTCCAGTCCCAGCGAGTATCTCAGGGAAAAGGTCGCCGATGTGGAGGACATTTCCATCCGCATTCTGGAGAACCTTGTAAGGAGCGACAGGGTGGAGAGCGGCGACCACCAGGAGCGCATCCTCATCGCAAGGGACCTTCTTCCTTCGGAAGCGGTTCTGTTCGCCATGAAGGGGGTTGCCGGCATCGTTCTCATCGGCGGCGGCGCCACCTCCCACGCCGCTATCCTTGCCCGTTCCCTGGAACTGCCCATGGTAACCGCCGACGACACCTCCCTGCTGAACCTGGTTCCGGAGACCCTCCTGGTGGTGGATGCAGAGGTGGGCAATATCTACTGCAACCCCGATCCCGAGGTGGAAGCCCAGTTCCGGGATCGTATGGCAGCCCGAATAGAGCCCCACAAGATTCCGGAAAAAGAGACTCTTACCTCTGACGGAACCGCCGTGGACCTCATGGTGAACATCAACCTTCTCAGCGAGCTGGAGGGGGCCTGCCGGCTCAATGCCAAAGGGGTGGGGCTCTACCGGTCGGAGTTTCCCTTCCTCGTTCGCAACAATTTCCCCACCGAGGTGGAGCAGGCAAAGGTGTATACCACCCTTTTTTCAGGCATGGCGGACAAAGAGGTGACGGTGCGGACCCTGGATGTGGGAGGGGACAAGATGCTGGGTTATTTTGACAACGCCGGTGAGGCAAACCCCGAGCTGGGGCTGCGCTCCATCCGGTTTGCCCTGCACTATCCCGAAATCATGATTCAGCAGATCCGGGCGATCCTTGCCGCGGCCTGGGATGCCGGGGCGGAGTCCCGGATGAGAATCATGTTTCCCATGGTCTCGTCCCTGGACGAATTCAAACTGGCCAGGAAAATGGTGGTGGATTGTTATGAGGCGCTGAACCTGGAGTTCAATGAGAATGCTGCAAAGCGGGGGGAGGATGTGCCGGAGCCTCCGCCCATGCCCCCCATGGGCATGATGATTGAGATGCCCGCCGTGGTGGAGATCATGGAGGAATTCGCCAGGGAGGCCGATTTTTTCTCCATCGGCACCAACGATTTTGTCCAGTACATGCTGGCGGCCGATCGGAGCAACGACCGGGTGGCAGATTACTACTCCCCCCATCATCCCGGGGTCCTCAGGGCTTTGCACCGCATTGTAAAAACCGTAACAGCGGCGGGCAAGGAGATCTCCGTGTGCGGGGAGATGGCAAAGGAACCGGCCTTCATTCCCTTTTTCCTCGGCATCGGCATCCGAAAACTCAGCGTCAACCAGCATTTTCTCTACACTGTCCAGGGCTGCATCAAACAGTGGCGCCTGGCCGATGCAGAGAAGTACGCCCGTTCCCTGCTTGCCGAAAGCAGTGTTGGGGCTACCCTGGAATTGATCCGGCCATACCGTTGACAACAAGGAAAGCCTGACCCCGTTGGCCCGCCAATTCAGGGCCCTTTGCAGAAACGCATACGGCTATTTACCGCCGAAAACTTTTTTCAACAGTTCCGTGGCCTGTTTTCCCGGATCTTTGCGAATACTCGCCTCTTCTTCTGCCAGATAATGAAATATTCCATCCATTCCTTTTTGAAGAACATGTTCGGTCAAATCCGCTTTGATATCCGGCACAAACGGCAGGGTTTGATATTGCCCGATCATCTTGTCATAAGCCTTGATAGCTCCTACCTCGGACAGGGTGTTTTCAACGACAGGCTGCATTTCCTGTTTTAAATCCGGCGACATTCTGCCCTGAAAATATTTTGTTGCGGAATTTTCAGGACCTTCATAAATCGTTTTTATGTCTTCAAAGGTCATGTCGGTTATGGCCTCAAGGAAAAGACTTTTTGCTTTTGGAGTGGCCGCCTCGGCCGCCCGGTTCAGCTTCAATTCAAGGTCATCAGCCAGTTGAGACATCCCGACCTTGGATAACATGGTTTTAACTGTATTCAACTTTTCAGGTAAGGGGATATGAACAGAAGCGTCGGCATTGAAGCCATCCACGGTGCCCAATTTGTTAACCACATTTTCAGATCCGATACGAAGCGCCTGTTTAAATGCTTTTCCGATCTCGGAATGGGTCGGCTCTTTTGATATTTCTTCTTTGCTTTCCTCACTCATATTCTTTAAAAGATCAGCTCCTTTATTCCACCATGAACTTTCCGCACAAGCTTGACCGGGAAACCATGCAAAAAGAAGCAAGGCCGCACCAACAATAATGAAAAAATTTTTCATGAGAACTTCCCCAGTAAGTTAAAATTGTTGGGCTTGGTCATAACTTCGGCCACTTGTCACATTTGGCGGGCCAACGGGGTCAGGCTTTTGTTATTGACGTTATCGGACAGAAAAGCATCATCAAACCATAAAGCACACGATAATGTTAATAACGAAAGCCTGACCCCACCACAGGGTGGCCGATGTTATGACCAAGCCCAAATTGTTATATGCCATGGTTAAGTACCTGAGCCCTAACAAAGTGAAATCGGCTTGTCAATAAAATAGTTTATTAAAATTTTACCGTGACCCTTGAAACCAAATGAACAGTAAAGAGAGTTTCGCCGCAAAAGAAAATAACTTCAAAGAGGCGGCCCTGGATGCCTGATTTTGGCAGGAAAAGATTCAAAAATAAGTAATGTGTCCCCGCATTTCTATCCCTTTGCGCAGCATTTCTTGTATTTCTTTCCGCTGCCGCAGGGGCAGGGGTTGTTTCTCCCCACCTTGGGGGTTTCCCTCTTGTAAGGTTCAGGGGTGACGGGCTTTCCGTCGAGGAAATACCATCGATCTCCCTCTTTTTTAAATTCGGCCACTTCGTGGTGGTTCTGTTTGATATCTTTCTGGACAAACCGGGCGATGAATTCAACAAAACCCTGGTTCTCGTCTGGACCGCCGCCCTGGGTGCTGA
>JAWOGI010000129.1:0-3013 GCA_046496975.1 Desulfobacteraceae bacterium
TTTCATATTTTCCATCATATTGAATATTATAGCCCAAGCATGGAAAATTAAAAAAGGGGGAACTCATGGGAAAAAGATCAAAATTCAAACCTGACCCTCAATTGAAACTCATGGATCAGGTGAGACAGGTTCTCCGTTATCATCATTATTCCTAACCTGGACGAGCCAGAACCAAAGAGGCTTTCTGATTCTCTTGCCCAAATAACACGAAAATCAGAGATAAGAAACTAACGAACAGAACAGAACAGAACAGACATATTATGCGTGGATTTTAAGATACATCGCCCCACTTTGAACCTTGAAAATATCGATCCCCGATGCGACAATCTTTTCCACGTTCAGAGAAGGATAGACCGGAGGATTGACCAGATCATGACAAGCAACTTTGCCTTTGGCGGCATCAATGCCACCTTGATAGTAAAACGGTCGACGAAACCATCATCAAGGCCGAAAATTCATTGATTTATGGGGGTAAGGGTAGGATGGATCTGCGGCAGACAAGCAGGCACATTTCGGATGATCAGGATTTGGTTTTTGATGATCAGGAAGAATGCGCTGTGGCGATGGAGATGTGAATATTTTATAACCGTTCGGCTAGTTATTGGTCGTTAACCACAAATACAACCGAACGGTTAAAAAAGCTTGGCTTTTGTTCAATATAACTGTACGGTTATATTTTAACAGGAGGTTCAAAATGAATATAGAATTCCCATATCACATCCCGATACCTGGATATCTGGGTAAAGCTATCAAAGAGACTCGGAAGCGCAAGGGTCTGACGCAACAAGAGCTGGCTGATAATACTGGAACCAGTGCCAAATTTATATCCGATGTTGAAAGAGAGAAAAAGACCGTTCAAATCGACAAGGTGTTTGATTTGATTCGGTCGTTGAATTTGAGAGTTTATGTCTCAGATAAATCATTAGATAAAGAGGGCGCAAGTGGCAAAACTTTCGATTTTTTGGGGTGATCGTCTGGTGGGATATCTTTCTCGGCATACAAAGGGTTTGGGAAGGTTAAGGAATGAAGCGTTTTGTATGGGGCTTGCTCGACGCATCGGCTTAAGGGAACTGGAAGTGCCGAACAATCTGGTAAAGACTGACTACTTTAAGCAGAACAGTACCAAGACCATACTACGGTGGGCCTTGTTTAATTTAAGATTTAATCCAAAAATTAGCCGCAACTATCCTGCCATCTCTGTACATTGGACATTTGCCGGGCTTTTTGAATTTTTTCCTTTTTTTAAACTGGAAACCACAATCCTGGCAGTGGTAAGGCTCTATCAGAATTCTTTTCTTTTGGGTCCGAACTGTTTTTTCAATGAACTCTAAATGATGAAAAACCTCCTTTTCCGATATACCCACGGATTGAGAAATATCTCTTACCGTCATAGGACTGCTTTCAAGACAGTCTATGATCTCCTGCCGTATTGTCTGGGTTCTTTCTTTAGCCATTTTTTAAGTCTGACTCAATGCTTTGTGTTTTTCAAAAAGGGGGATACCAGGTCTCCTGTTGATCTTTTATTCCTGGGACAGTTAGTTACGCGTGAACCCAAAAGTATTTTTGTTCTTATCATAGATAACCGAAAAAAACACAGAAAAAATATTGGCTTCCAAAATGCGTGAGGGGTCAGGCCTGCGTTATTGTCATTATCTACGGCGTTTTTGGGATTATACTGGATAGGGAAGATAATGCCAATAACGCAGGCCTGACCCCGTTTTCGATGACCCTGTTTTCGATTGATGCGTGCTGAGAACACCCTTGTCAATTTTTCAATTTTTATGATATATGGGGAAGTTGCCCTCTTAACCCAGGGCACCGGGATGAGCCGGCATATCCGGCCGGGTTATGATCAAACCCCAAAACAGCCACAGGGAGAAACGATGACCAAAGAAAACAGTGAACAACAGATTGCCCTGGTAACAGGGGCCAGCCGGGGTATCGGCCGGGCAGTGGCCATTGCCCTGGCCGACTCCGGCCGTTTTGTCTACCTTAACTACGCGTCCAACCAGACCGCCGCAGAAGAGACCCTTGACTCGATCGGGGCCAGGGGCGGCAGGGGCGAGCTGCTCTGTTTCGATGTCACGGACAAGAGCGGTTCGGAACAGGCCGTCAAGAAAATAGTGAAAGAGAAGAGAAGAATCGACATCCTCGTGAACAACGCCGGTGTCAGGGATGACATGCTCATGGTCTGGATGAAGGAAAACAACTGGCAGCATGTCCTTGATACCAATTTAACCGGTTTTTTCAATGTCACCCGGCTGGTTGTCAAAAACATGCTGCCCAAGCGGTTTGGCCGGATTGTCAACATCTCGTCCACCTCAGGCCAGGTGGGCGTGGCAGGGCAGGTGAACTACTCGGCATCAAAGGCCGGTCTCATCGGCGCCACCCGCTCCCTTGCCAGCGAGGTGGCCAAACGGAAAATAACGGTCAATTGTGTGGCCCCGGGGTTTATTGACACCGACATGACAGAGGATATGCCCACAGAAGAGGTGGCCAAATCCATCCCGGCAGGAAGGGTTGGAAAACCCCATGAAGTGGCCGCCGCCGTTGTTTTCCTCTGCTCAGACGAAGCGGCCTACATCACGGGACAGATTCTGGGGGTAAACGGCGGCATTGCTTAGGGAAGCCGTCATTTTTGTTTTTTTCAGTATCAAGTGGAGAGGAAAACGTGAAAGCCGCAGCAATCACCGGGATGGGGATCATCTCATCCCTTGGAAACACCATCGACCAGGTTGCCGAGTCCCTTGAAAAGGGCCGATCCGGCATCATTCTGGACAGGTCCAGGGAAGAGAAGGGATTCAAATCGGGGCTGACCTCGGCACTGGAAGAATTTTCACCCAACCGGTGGGGATTTACCAAGAAAAGCCTTCGTACCATGGGGGAACCGGCCCTTTTTGCCTCGGCAGCGGCCATGGATGCCGTTGAGGATTCGGGTCTGCCAAACGACGTGATGGCAAGCGACCGGTGCGGGCCGTGTCTATGGCCTCAACCCCCGCCCCGATGGTGCTGT
>JAWOGI010000149.1:0-11155 GCA_046496975.1 Desulfobacteraceae bacterium
CCCCAATGTGGCACTGTTCACCGCAGGAGCAGGCACCTTGATTTTTCAAGTGATCACAAGGGGACAGGTGCCGGTTTTTCTTGCATCCTCCTTTGCCTTCCTCCCCCCCATCATGTACGGAGTCAAAACCTGGGGAATCCCCGGAACCATGTGCGGTCTCTGCGCCGCCGGCCTGGTCTATATCCTGCTGAGTTTCCTCATCCGGTGGCAGGGAAGTGATGTGATCAAGCGGGTGCTGCCCCCGGTTGTCACAGGACCAGTGATCATGGTGATAGGCCTGATCCTCGCCCCGGTGGCAGTGAACATGGCCATGGGAAAATCCGGTGACGGCTCTGTTGTCCTCTTCCCGGAAACCACCGCCATGACCATCTCCCTTATCACCCTTGGGGCAACGGTTCTCATCTCCATACTGGGAAGGGGGATGTTAAAGCTGATCCCCATTCTATGCGGCATCATCATCGGATACACCATCTCCCTCTTTTTCGGTATTGTGGACTTTTCCACGGTTTTCAACGCCGCCTGGCTGGGCGTTCCCAACTTTGTTTTTCCAGAGTGGAATTTCCAGGCGATTCTGTACATTGTTCCCATTGCCATTGCCCCTGCCATTGAGCATTTCGGCGATGTGCTGGCCATAAAGAGCGTCACAGGCAAAGATTACATCAAGGAACCGGGCATTAAAAACACCATGCTCGGAGACGGTGTCGCCACCTCATTTGCCTCTTTTCTCGGCGGTCCGCCCAACACGACCTACTCCGAGGTGACAGGAGCCGTTGCCCTGACAAAGGTTTTCAACCCCGCCATCATGACCTGGGCCGCCATCACGGCCATTTTTCTGGCCTTTGTCGGCAAGATCGGAGCCCTTCTTCAGACAATTCCCTCGCCGGTCATGGGGGGTATTATGCTGCTGCTCTTCGGGGCCATCATGGTCATCGGACTCAACACCCTTGTCAAATCAGGCGAAAACCTCACAGAGCCGAGGAACCTCTCTATTGTCGGGCTGATACTGGTCTTCGGCATCGGGGGAATGAATTTTTCCGCAGGCCAGTTCTCCCTCCAGGGAATCGGCCTGGCAGGCATCCTCGGGGTTGTGATGAACCTTGTGCTGCCAAACGAAAAAACAGAATTGCCGCGGGAAACCCAACCGGATTGAAAAGGAACTGAAACAGCCATGGCAGAAGCATCGATCACCCAGGCCCAGTACAGAAAACTTGCCAACCTGGTTTACCGGGAGTCGGGAATAGACCTCAAGGAGTCCAAGCTGGAGCTTTTACGGGCACGCATGGGAAAAAGAATGCGCCGGACAAAGACAGCCACACCGTCGGACTATATCCGCCTGATCGATGAGGACAAAACCGAATTCATGTGCTTTATCGATGTGATCACCACCAATCACACCTTTTTTTACCGGGAAAACAAACATTGCGAATACATCATCAAAAACGTCTCCCGGGAAACCCCCCTCAAGATATGGAGTGCTGCATCCTCCAGCGGAGAAGAGGCCTATTCCCTGGCGGTGCAGCTGCTTGAAAACCGATTCCAGTTCAAAATCTACGGGTCCGACCTTTCCGATACCATGCTTGCCGTTGCCCGAAAGGGAATTTACCCGGCTGCCAAGATGAAATCGGTTCCCCTGCAGACCCTCCACGCCTACTTTCAAAAGGGCAGAGGCGACTGGCAGGACCATGTAAAAATCAAGCCCTCTGTCCAGTCCCTTGTCACCTTTGAGAAATACAACCTCATCAGCGACACCCCCAGGGAGACCTTTGACATTATTTTCTGCCGGAATGTGATGATCTATTTTGACCATCCCACACGGCAGAAGGTGGTAAACAACCTCTGCAGCGCTCTCAAACCGGGGGGATATTTTTTCGTGGGGCTCTCGGAAAGCCTCCAGGGACTGGATCACAGGCTTGCCACTGTCATGCCCAGCGGCTACAGGAAAAAAAAATGACCACAGACGGCTATTTTTCACCCCCCCCTGACACGACCAACTACTTTCTCCAGCCGGGATACATTTTTGTGCCTGACACTCCGTTTACCATATCAACGGTGATCGGCTCCAGTGTTGCCGTGGCCCTTTACGACAGAAAGAACCATATCGGCGGCATGAACCATTTCCAGCTTCCCTTTATCGCTGAAAGACACCGGGCAACGGCCCTTTACGGCAATGTGGCAACCCCGGCCCTGGTAAAAATGGTCCTCAGCCACGGGTCCAAAAAAAAACATGTGGAGGCACAGCTTTTCGGGGGAGCCCATGATCACAACCTCTGTGAAAAAGACATCGGCAGGGAAAACATTGACATGGCAAAAAAGGTTTTGCTAGAAAAAGGCATATCTGTTATCTCTGAAGACATTGGCGGCGCCAAGGGAAGAAAAATCGTGTTTAACACGAATACCAACGAAATCGCCGTATTAAAAGTGGACAGCCTGCGCAGCGAGGACTGGTACCCCTATTAAAACCACCGCGGGCCAACGGGGTCAGGCTTTTGTTATTGATGTTATCATCAAGGCTTTCAGCAGACAAACCAGTAAGGAGGGGAACAATGCCGGAAAACGAGGAATCGATGGACCAGGCAATTCGAACAACAACCATGAAAGAGGGCAAGTATCTGACATTTATCCTCAAGGAGGAGTCCTACGGCATCGGAATTCTCAAGGTCAAGGAGATCATCGGCATGATGCCCATCACTTCCGTGCCACGGACCCCGGACTTTGTCAAGGGCATTGTCAACCTCCGGGGCAAGGTGATTCCTGTGCTGGATTTGCGCCTGAAATTCGGCATGGAGCCCATGGACTACACCGACCGGACCTGTATCATTGTTGTGGAGCTTGACAAGGACGGGGAAACCATAATGGTGGGCATTGTTGTGGATGCCGTGTCAGAAGTGCTGACCATCAAGGAAGAAGAGATCGAGGAGACTCCGGCATTTGGAGCCCGCATCGAAACAGCCTATATCATGGGCATGGCCAAGGTGGACCAGGGGGTGAAGATCCTCCTGGATATTGACAGGGTTCTGTCCGGTGACGAGGTCGATGCCCTTGGAAAAACGGCATAATTCAAGCCTGCCGCCCGCCCCCGGCGCAAGCGGTGACTGTTCATCCCAACGGTGGAACCCGGCCGTTTGAAGGTGGACAACGCAGACCTTTGATACGTGAGTTTTGATGACATACTGGAGAGCTTAATCCATGACAGAAAAAACCATTCAGGACCTTTTACAGGAGATTGCCCTTGACGTTGTTATGCTGGATGCCTCGGAGCCGGAGACGGTGTCCGGCCTGCTGCCAAAACTTAACAATCTCAACGAACAGGCAAAAACAACAGGGATCAAAGCCCTTGAAGAGAAGGCAGAGCAGGCATTGATCATTGCAGACAAGACACTGCACAACGGTAAGGCACAATCCGGCGACCATCTGGAAAACCTCGGCACCACCATATCGGAACTCGAGGCGGTGGTTCGAAATGCAAAAGGCTCTTTGTCCGGGGAGTCTCCTCCGCCGGACACTGGCAACAGCGGGCCGGCCCCCCCGTCGGCCGACAGCGACACAACAAGTAAAACCGACCCCCGGATAATCCAGACCATCAACTCTTATGTCAAAGAGTTCGGGGAGAAGATCGGCTCCCTCTGCCCCGGGGAACACGACAAACTTTTGGACATGCGTACCGATTTAAAAACCCTTTCAGAATCCCTTGAACAGCTGGAAGACCAGACGTTTCTCAAGGTGGTTCAGGCCTGTATGGCAAACATCGAAGAGATGGAAGCCGACGGCAACTACACCACATCCTCCCTTGAAAACGGCCTGACCCTCTTGAAAGCACTGGTGCGGAGCCTTAAAAAGGGCGAGGCATTCATGTTTGACATTTCCGACACCATGGAACTGCTATCCCACCATCCGGCAAAAGAAGAAACCACCACAACGCCTTCAAAATCATCGAGCAAAGAGAATCCGCCGCCGGAGGTTTGCGACCAGGCAGCGGCATCAGACCCGGCCGGCGATCCTCCTTCCTTTCCTGCCCCCCTGTCCGAAGAAGACTGCGAAATCCTCGCCGATTTTATCTCCGAGGCCGCCGACAACCTTGCCACCATCGAGGTCAGCCTGGTGGAGCTGGAGCAGACCCCCTCGGACGGTGAGATCATCAACAACATTTTCCGCCCCTTCCACACCATCAAGGGGGTTGCCGGTTTTCTCAACCTGGCAAAGATCAACCGGCTGGCCCACACCACTGAAAACCTTCTGGACAGCGCCAGGAGCGGTGATTTCATCATCAATGACACGGCGGCGGATGCCGTCCTGGAATCCGTGGACACTTTGAAAGCACTGCTTGACAGGGTCAGCCAGGGCCTGGAAAGGGGCACCAGGGCAGAGGACGGTGACATTGACGTGGATACCCTGAGAGAGAAGATCCAGGCCATCCAGGTCTCCCTGGCAAGCGAAGAAAAAAAGCCCCTTGGCGAGCTGCTGGTGCAAAAGGGGGTCATGGACGAGAACGCCCTGGAAGAGTCCCTGGCATTTCAGCAGGAACATCCGGGAAAACAGATCGGTGAAATTTTCATTGACCAGAAAAAGGCCAGCTCCAGTGACGTTGCTTCGGCCCTGATGGACCAGAAAACAAGAAAAAAGTCAGCCGCCACCCAGGTGAAGGTGGAAACGGGTAAACTCGACGATCTGGTGGACCTTGCCGGAGAATTGGTCATTGCACAGTCCATGCTCAAACAGAAGGCCGGCATCAACTCCGGCCTGGCCCAGAGCATGGGCCAGCTGGGACAGATCATCTCAAATGTCCAGAATGTTGCCATGTCCATGCGCATGGTTCCCATCAAATCCACCTTCATGAAAATGATCCGCCTGGTCAGGGACCTCTCCAGAAAATCGGGGAAAAAGGTCGAACTGGCCATGGACGGAGAAGAGACCGAAATCGACAGGAACGTGGTGGACGCTTTGTACGAACCCCTGGTTCACATGATCAGAAACTCGGCAGACCACGGCATTGAAAACAGTGAAGAACGTGCCCGGAAAGGAAAGCCGGTCAGTGGGACCATCTCCCTCCAGGCCTTTCACCGGGGGGGCAACATCATCATCGAGATCGAGGATGACGGCAGGGGGCTGGACCGCAAAACCATCCTGGACAAGGCCCTGGCAACGGGAATCGCCTCAAAAGAGGATAACCTCAACGACAAGGAGGTGTATGAGCTGATCATGCAGCCGGGATTTTCCACCTCGGAAAAGATCACCGATGTGTCAGGCCGGGGGGTCGGCATGGATGTGGTGAAAAAGGGACTGGAAAAACTCAGAGGCAGCCTCTCCATCGACTCTTACCCCGGCAAAGGAACAAAATTCTCCATCGCCCTTCCCCTGACCCTGGCCATCATAGACGGCATGCTGGTCCGGGTGGGCAGAGAACGGTATGTGATTCCCACCATGGCCATCCAGCGCTCCTTCAAACCGGAAAAAGAGCAGTGTTTTTCCGTGGAGGGCAAAGGCAAGATGATAAGAGACCGCAACGGACTGATTCCTCTCATCTCCATGGGAGAGGTGTGCAACACCCCCTGTGACGCGGAAAACCCCTGGGAAGGGCTGGTGATCATTGTGGAATCCACCAGCCAGCGGCGGGGAATTCTCATTGATGAGCTCCTTGGCAAGGATGAGTACGTCATCAAAAGCCTTGGCAAGGGTCTGGAAACGGTAAAGGGGTTTTCCGGGGGCGCCATTCTTGCCGACGGCCAGGTGGGACTGATTCTCGATATCCACGATATTTTCCAACTGGCTTCCTTATAAAAATAATCAGGAGACGTGCTGTGGCAAAGAAAATCAGGGTGGTTGTGGTGGACGATTCCGCTGTTGTCAGAAAGGTCTTTTCCGAACAACTCGCAAAAGAGGGGGACATCGAGGTGGTGGGAACCGCCCCGGACCCTTACGTTGCCAGGGATAAAATCGTACACCTCAAACCCGATGTGATCACCCTGGACATTGAAATGCCCAGGATGGACGGCATCACCTTTCTGAAAAAGGTGATGGCCTATTTTCCAACCCCTGTGATCATTGTCAGCTCCCTGACAACCCGGGGCAGCGACATTGCCATGGAGGCCCTCTCCATGGGAGCCCTGGAAGTCATTGCAAAGCCTGGAACGGCCTATTCCGTGGATGAGATGGGAACACAGCTGGCGGAAAAAATCAGGGCGGTGAGCAGGGTGGATATCACAGCAATGAAGCAGAAGAACAAAAAACCCAGGCCAGGCACAGCACCGGCTCCATCAATGGCCATGACGGCAACCACCAACAAGCTCATCGCCATGGGAGCCTCCACAGGGGGGACAAAGGCCCTCACAGAGGTGTTGTCACGCCTTCCCCATAACTCTCCGGGGATTGTCGTTGTTCAGCATATGCCCGCCCAGTTCACCCGCTCCTTTGCCCAGAGACTTGACACCCTCTCTCCTCTTCGAATCCGAGAGGCGGAAGACGGGGACACCGTTGCCAATGGTACCGTGCTCATTGCCCCGGGGAATTTTCACATGCTCCTCAAACGAAGCGGGGCCAGGTACTTTGTCCAGGTGAAAAAGGGCCCCATGGTTCATCACCAGCGGCCCGCCGTTGATGTGCTCTTCACCTCCGTGGCCCGGTATGCCGGAACCAATGCCCTTGGCATCATCCTCACCGGCATGGGCAGTGACGGGGCCGCAGGCCTCCTTGCCATGAAAACCGCAGGGGCCACCACCATTGCCCAGGACGAGGCCTCCTGCGTGGTTTACGGCATGCCCAAAGCAGCCGTGGACATGGGGGCCGTGGACCATGTCCAGAGCCTGGAAACCATTGCCCGAAAAGCAGTTCAGTTGGTCAGTGATTGAGGGCCAGACCTGACCCCATGTTCATGAAAGCCATCAGCCATCAGTAATCAGCAGGTATCTATTGAAAGCTGAGTACTGAAGGCTGATATCTTTCTTCTAAAAGACAGATCCATCAGAAACAGGAGATATTATGGCAGAGAAAACAATCATGGTTGTGGATGATGATGAAGATATCCGGCAGCTCATGGAGCAGGTGTTTCACCGGGCAGGGTACAGGGTCGTCCTGGCACAAAGCGCGGAAGAGGCAGAAGCGATCCTTGAAAAGGAGACAATTTCCGTCTATTTCCTCGATCTCAACCTGCCCGGGATAAACGGCCTGGAACTGTGCCGGAAAATCCGGAAAAGCATGCCCATGGCCATTATTCATGCAGTAACCGGGTATTCTTCGCTTTTTGAACTGTCCGAATGCCGGGAAGCCGGTTTTGACGACTATTTTCATAAACCGGTAAAACTTTCAAAACTGGTAAAGGCCGCAGAAATCGCCTTTGAGAAACATGACCGCTGGAAGGGAAAAAAGGAGGCACAATGAAGTGGAACCGTCTGACCATAGGTCAAAAAATTGCTTTTGGCTTTGCCATCACATTGATTCTGCTCTGCACCGTGGGAGTACTCAGCTACACCGGGGTTGGCAGCATCGTCACCAATGCCGGCCAGGTCATTGACGGCAACAAGTTAGACGGCAACCTGGCCCAGAAAGAGGTGGACCACCTCAACTGGGCAAACAGGGTCAATGCCCTGCTCACCGATGAGAGTGTCACCCGCCTGGATGTGGAGACCGACGACCACCAGTGCGGTTTTGGGAAATGGCTCTACGGCCAGGGCCGGAAAGATGCCGAAACCCTTGTTCCCTCCCTGGCTCCCCTTTTCAGAGAAATTGAACGCCCCCACGCAGCCCTCCACGCCTCGGCCGTTGACATTCAAAAGCACTTTGTCCAGGCCGATGAAAAACTGCCCGCGTTTCTCATCGAAAAAGAGGTGGACCATTTAAAGTGGTCCGACGAAATCAAAGACCTTTTCATCAAAAACCTGCCCGGACTCGACGTAGAGACCAACGACCACCAGTGCGGCATGGGCCGGTTCCTCTACGGAGAAGAGGGTAAAAGGGTTGCTGCCGAGGATCCTGAACTGGCAAGACTGCTCCAGGCCATCAAAGCCCCCCACGCCGAACTCCACGCATCGGCGGTGAAAATAGAGAAGGTGTGGCAACAGCGGCACCCCGGATTGATAAACAGCCTCAAGGACCGGCTGGATGACCACAGGCGATGGGCCGCTGCCATTGCCGACGCACTGCTTTTCGACAAAAAGATCCATGTGGAGACCAACCCGGACCGGTGCGCCTTCGGCCAATGGCTGCAAACCCGGGAAGTCAGAGCAATAGAAGCAGAATGGCCGGAATTTGCCACAGTCTTGACAGCTGTGAGAGAGCACCACAACAGGCTCCACCAGAGCGCTGCCGCCATCACCCAAGCCTACAGCCGTGAACAGAAACTCGCCATATTCCAGAAACAGACCCAAGCTCAACTGGAACAGGTTGCCGAAAAATTCAAACAATTGATACAGCTGGAAGAGAACAACATAGCCGCCCAAAACCTGGCAAAAGAGATCTATGAGACCAAAACCCTGCCGTCCCTGGCCAATACCCGCCAGCTGCTGGGAAAACTCGCCCTCCGGGCCGATGCCATGGTGGACCGGATGAACCGGGCACGAGGGGTCTATGCCGAAAAAACCGTGCCTGCCCTGGAAAAAACCCAGGCCCTGCTGGGCAATCTTCGCAGGGAGGCGAAATCCCATATCATGACCGATACGGCCATGCTCAAGGCGGCAAGAAACACCAAGCGCAATGTCACCATTGTGGGAGCGTCGGCCGTGATCATCGGCCTGTTTTTGGCATTTGTCATTGCCAGGGGCATCACAGGGGTGCTCCAGACCATCTCCGCCCGGATGAACGAGGGATCGGACCAGGTGGCCTCGGCATCCAGCCAGGTTTCAGGCGCAAGTCAGCAGCTGGCAGAAGGGGCCTCCCAGCAGGCCGCCTCCATTGAAGAGACCTCTTCTTCCATGGAAGAGATGGCCTCCATGACCCGGCAGAACGCCGACAATGCCGGCCAGGCGGACACACTGATGAAAGAGGCCAACCAGGTGGTGGCCACGGCCAACGATTCCATGGACCAGCTCACCACCTCCATGGACGAGATCAACAAGGCCAGCGAAGAGACCTCCAAGATCATCAAGACCATCGACGAGATCGCCTTCCAGACCAATCTTCTCGCCCTGAATGCCGCCGTGGAGGCGGCCAGGGCCGGTGAAGCCGGGGCCGGGTTTGCCGTTGTGGCCGACGAGGTGAGAAACCTTGCCATGCGGTCCGCAGAAGCGGCAAAAAACACGGCAGCCCTCATCGAAGACACGGTGAAAAAGGTGGCCAGCGGCTCTGACATCGTCACCAACACCAGTGAGGCCTTTGACCGGGTGGCAGAAAGCACCGGAAAGGTCGGGGAGCTTGTCGGGGAGATCACCGCGGCCTCCAGGGAACAGTCCGACGGCATCGACCAGATCAACAAGGCCATCACCGAGATGGACAAGGTGGTTCAGCAGAATGCATCCAGTGCCGAAGAGTCGGCGTCGGCCTCGGAGGAACTCAACGCCCAGGCCGGGGAGATGAGATCCTCCGTGGAAGAGCTGATGCAGATGGTGGGAGGAACCCGGACGGAAAAGAGAAACCCCTCCCGCACAAGGAGTCAACCACCGCGCCGTTCCGGCGGCAGCACCTCTGCCCGATTGTCACAGCGGCCGGACAAAGAGAAACAGGTCGCGTCAAAAAGAGGGGAAGTGCGGCCCGACCAGGTGATCCCCTTTGACGATGATGAAGAAAATTTCCAGGACTTTTAGACGATGAAAACCCCTTGTATCCGGCAATTATCCTCTTCGGCAGCACCCATTCAAACAAACAGCTGCCGCTCACCTCGGAGCAGCCCATGGACGGGCTGTGTGACTAGAAGAGGAGCCCTGGCTCCATGAGCGGAGGGCAATACCCCGAATCGGCTGCCGGCGCAACACGACTTTCATATAAAATTTTGTCTTGACAATTTGAATTTCATCAAATAGGTTTTATTAAAACACTGCATGCCTGATTGCAACCTTCCTTAATGTTAAATGTTGATATCGTCATTTTTATAACGGCCACGGGCCAACTTGGTTACACACCGTTCGGCCCACAACAAATAATGAAAGTCGAATTAGAGGCAGCCGCAAGAGCTCCTGTCCTCAATCGTTAATCGCTGTAAAAAAGAATCTGAAGGGGGGGTGCTATTATACAAATAAAAAAATGAAACATGGATGAGGGTTTGCTTTATTACGAATTAATCGGTTCACTTAGGAAATTCAAAGGAGCTTTTTATGAAAAGAATGATATTGATGTCACTGGTTGTTTTTTTCAGTATCAGTGCAGCCACCTGCAGTTTTGCCGCCGATAAAAAAGCAATTGAAAAATCAGTGTCTTCCGTTGTCTTCTCTGGAATTTATAACGATACGGCCTGCAAGGAGGCAGCCCCGGAAGGTCTTTATATCTTTGTTATGGAAGAAGGGGGCAAACTTCTGGTGCACCCTAAGAAGGAAGCCATAAAAAACCTGAACACCCCGAAGTTCAAGGTGATTTATGACGAACTGATCAAAGCCACGTCTGACGGTCTCTGGGTTCAGTACATGTGGAATGGAAAAGAAAAAAATACCTATGTCAAAAAATCCGGCAGCAAGATCGTCGGCTGCGGATATTAAATCCCCTGGGGTATGACTTTTCGGGCCTGGTTTTCCTTTTGTAATGGGCCGGGAAACCAGGTCCGCTGATTATTTTTATAGCTATCGTGGGTCCAGCCGATTTCTCGCACAAGTGATGCGAGTTTTCTGTTTTCATGCACGACTGTTGCCGTTCAATGTTTGATGAACGGCTTTTTCCAGGTTTTCCATGGTGTAGGGTTTTGCGATACCCCCCTTGAAGCCGTAGTCAGAGTAGTTTGCCATGACCGGGTCGCTGCTGTAACCGCTCTGTTTCCCCAATCTCCCCGTCAACAGCTTTCCTCAACGAGAAGTTCCAGAGAAACACCAGGGCGATTATCACCATAAGAACGAGAACGATAATGAAAAAATGCCGCGCAGTTTTTTTCAGTTCCGAACCGCTTTCCTCATAAACTCCGAACCAGCGATCGTAAATCTTGTCATACTGGCCCGAATGTTTCAGAATACTCAGCCCGCCTGTCCCCCTCTTCTGTCCGGACACCAGCCCGGAGACCTGCCCGACCTGCAACGGGGTCGGGCAGGTG
>JAWOGI010000207.1:0-5956 GCA_046496975.1 Desulfobacteraceae bacterium
ATATCATCATTAACCGGGATATCGGCGGCAAAATGCCTCGGTGATGCGCAGCAGATCGCTGCTCAGCATATTTTTCACCGTTTTTTTGATGGATGCCGGCACTTCTCTGTAATAGGCTTCGCTGATGCCGCCGGTGATGCAGGCGAGTGTATCGCTGTCTCCGCCCAGTGAAACCGCGTTTCGCACGGCGTCTTCGTAGGAATTTGAGTCGAGGAACGCGATGATCGCTTCCGGCACAGTGCCCTGGCAGGAGATGTTAAAGCTGTAGCCCGGCCGGATAGAGTCCACGGTCCGGTCCAGATCGTACCCGAACTTTTGGCTGATATTTGAGCGGATCTCTTCCTTTTTGTGTCCGGTGCGGGCGAGAAAAACACACATTGCCGTCGCCTGGGCACCTTTTATTCCTTCGGGGTGGTTGTGGGATATTTCGGCGGTTTTTTCGGCTTCCAAAAGAACCGTCTCCGGGTCGGAAAACGCAAAGCCCACCGGGCTTACCCGCATGGCCGCCCCGTTGCCCCAGCTGTTGTAGGGGTGCGGAGTGTCCGATAAAAGCCATTTGATGAAGGACCCCCCGAATCCGGCATTGGGGTGCTCCCTGCCCACGGACCGCACGGTATCGTGGTACGGGCGGTCTTCGAGTATGGCAAGGGCCACGCCGACGGTCAGCACAGTGTCGTCTGTGAAACGGCACCGGCGGTCAAAGAGGGGGAACTCTTTTGTTTTGATCGGGCTTTGCTCATAAACCGAGCCGATGATGTCTCCTGCTATGGCGCCTATCATTTTTTGCTCCTTTTCTTTCTAATCGTTTTTCAGTACCGGCTTGATATCCACCACCGGAGTTTTGTCAATGGCTTCTAACGGCCCGACCTGGATGCAGTTTCCCTTGACCTTTACAACAGTGACCCGGTGAAGGCCCACCGGATTGGGCCGGTCCGGCGAACGCGTACAGAAAACACCTTTAAGGGGATTGCTGGCATCTCCCCTGGGATGGACCTGCAATACCCCGCGGTCCGCCTTGTGAAACCAGGTCATCACGATAATGTCATCACCTTCAAAAATGCCGTCCAGCGCTTGGGAAACAGCCGGGTCCACATTGATCCAGGCGTTGGGAGCTCCTTCTCTGCCCTGCTTGGGCGCATCGGCCAGGTGGGTCAACCCGGATCTGACAAATCCGATCGGTTTGATTTCATACATAACTGATTCCATCATTTCTTTTCGCCCCCTATCTTCATCATGATAAAACGTCTGAATAGCTCTACCCGTCTTGAGTTTCCCTCCATATCACGGTATCCCCCCCGGGAAGCAGAACGGATACGGCAGGGCGTATCCGGCCGGATTACATGCGATTTTTTCACAATATCATCCCTGCCGAGTGTTCGCAACCTTTGAACGTCGGTTTCAAATCATTGGTCAGACCCTCCCGTGTTTGGACTGAAGGGCTTGGTCATAACATCGGCCATCTTGGGGTGGGGTCAGGCTTTCGTTATTAACATTATCGTGTGCTTTGTGGTTTGATTGTGTTTTTCTGTCCGATAACGTCAATAACAAAAGCCTGACCCCGTTGGCCCGCCAAATCTGACGAGCGGCCGATGTTATGACCAAGCCCGGACTGAAACTTGTCCCGGTGCAATGCGCAAGAAAACTTTTACGCCCCGTCAAAAGGGCAGCCGACCTCTACCTGTCAGATGTCGAAATCACCATATATAGTTGACAGTCACCGCTTTCTCCGGCTATTATAAGTGATTAATATATAGACCCCCCTGCAGTTTGAGCACCACATGAAAAGGGTAACAATAAAAAAATATAGGCCCTTTGGAGGTGAATTGTGAATGAAATACATCCTTTGAAATGGTTCAAACAAAGAATCAACGAGCTTGAATCAGAAGTCAATGAGATAAAAGCAAAAAATGAGCGTCGGGAAAAGCTTTTATCATCTCTTGATACCGGTCTATCCATCATTGAGGCCGACTTCACCATCTCCTGGGCAAATAAAAAGATTCGGGAGATGTTTCCGGAGGCCGATCCAATCGGACAAGTGTGCCACCGTTTTTATGAATTGTCCCATGAGCCCTGCGAGCCCTGCCCGACTTTTCAATGTTTTAAAAGTGGACGTGTGCACAGTCTTGAAAAGTATAATCCAGCCAAAGACCGTTGGTATGGCATTATATCGCAACCTGTAAAAGATTCGGAGGGACAGGTTGTCAGTGTCCTTGAAGGGATTACCGATATTACCGAACGCAAGGAAGAGGAAAAAAAGATACAGCAGGAACGCGGTTTTCTAAAACAGCTGCTGGAAACAAGCCCCGTGGCAATTACTTTGGTGGACAGAGATGGCCATATTTCCATGGCCAATTCCCGTGCTGAAGAAATCCTTGGTTTGGAGCGCTCTAACATTTTCAACAGGCGGTATAACGATCCCCAGTGGGATATCACAGATTTTGAGGGCAATGCGTATTCTGAGGCGCAGCTGCCGTTCCAAATGGTTCAGAAAAAAGCCGGGCCGGTTTATGGGGTCGAACACGCTATCGTTCTGCCTGACGGTAAAAAAGTGCTGCTTTCAATTAATGCCGCACCGGTTTTTGACGATGAAAGCAATTTTAACGGCATGATTTCAGCGATAGAAGATGTCACTGAACAAAGAAAAACAGAAGAGGCGCTTCGGGAGAAAACGCTTCTGCTGGAACAGATAACAGACAATATGTTCGATATGGTTTCCCTTGCCGACCTTGAAGGAACATACACATTTGCCGGAAAATCACATGAGAGGATTTTGGGCTATACCCCGGAAGAACTTGTCGGGAAAAATGTACTGGACTTTGTGCATTCGGATGATTTTCCTGGCACATTAGAAAAATTTAAAAATTTTTTGCGAACCGGCGGGATAGAAAAAGTAGAATACAGGTACAAGCACAAAGACAATTATTATCTTTGGTTTGAGACCATTGGCGAGCTGCTGGTGAATGAAAATCAGGCGCCGAAAGAGATTCTTTTCAGTACAAGAGATATTACAGAACGCAAGCGTGCGGAAGATGAACTGAAACAGACCTTGGATGCAACCACTGACGGTATCTGGACCTGGAACTTCAAAACAAATGAGCTTTTTTTCAGTCCGAAATATTATAGTATGCTCGGTTACGAGCCGGATGCCTTCCCGGCCACTTTTGAAAACTGGATAGACTTGATTCATCCGGATGATCAAGAAGGAGCCACCGCCACAGCAAGAGAGTATCTGAAAACGAAACCGGATTTTTACGAAAATGAATTTCGAGTAAGAACCAAAGACGGGGATTACCGCTGGCTTAATGCAAGTGGCAAAGTGGTAGAAAGAGATGCAAAAGGCAATGCAGTTTATATGATCGGCAGCCATGAAGATTTTACTGAACGAAAAAAGACGGAAGAGGAACGGTTAAAACTGGGAAAACGTATTCAGCAGACCCAGAAAATGGAATCCATCGGTTCCCTTGCCGGAGGAATCGCCCATGACTTCAACAACATTTTATTTCCCATCCTTGGTATCTCCGAATTGTTGATAGATGATTCAGAGCCGGGCACTCCCGAACATGAGAGCCTGAAAGGTATAATGGATGCGGGCAAACGAGGCAAAAATCTGGTCCGGCAGATTCTTGCCATAGGGCGGCAGTCGGAACAGCAGCCCATACCGGTTCAGATCCAGACGGTTTTAAAAGAGGTTATGAAATTAATCCGCTCGACAATACCGGCTAATGTAAATATCACCAAGGACATCCGGAAAGAGTGCGGTGCAGTTAAAGCAGATCCAACTCAAATTCACCAGATCGCCATGAACCTGATTACCAATGCCTCCCATGCCTTGGAAGACGATGTGGGAGAAATTTCAGTGAAACTTAAAGAAGTAAAACTCGAAACAGAAGATTTTATCAGTGAGAACCTGGAGCCGGGCCGGTATGCCGTGCTGACGGTTTCGGATACAGGGTGCGGCATTGCGGACGATATGATTGAAAACATTTTTGATCCCTATTTTACCACAAAGGAACAGGGAAAAGGGACCGGTCTTGGCCTGTCAGTGGTACACGGCATTGTCAAAAATTATGGCGGAGATATCAAAGTTTACAGTGAATTGGAAAAAGGCACTTCTTTTCATGTATACCTGCCGGTTGTCACCAGAACCAAGGGAATTGAAAAGGCAGAGGAAAACAGATCGTTGCCCACCGGGACAGAACGCATCCTGGTGGTGGACGATGAGGTCCCGATTATACGACTTGAAGAGTTCCTGCTGAGAAAGCTTGGATATGAAGTGACATCCCGCACGGGCAGCGTCGATGCCCTGGAAAAGTTCAAAATGGACCCATATGCGTTTGATCTGGTCCTCACGGACATGTCAATGCCGAACATGACCGGGGAGAAACTGGCACGGGAAATAATTTCAATCCGCCCGGAGATACCGGTGATTCTCTGCACCGGATTCAGTGAGCGGATCGATGAGCAGAAAGCCGAAGCCGCAGGCGTGAAGGCGTTTTTAATGAAACCGATTTTAAACAGGGTCCTTGCCCAAACCCTTAGAAGAGTTTTGGATGATGCCCAAAATACAGTGTAATTTTTTGCTAAAAGGAGATGAACCATGGGACAGCAGATGAAACTGGGAACCAAGTTGATACTGGGTTTTGGCGCAGTCGCGCTGATCACCCTGATTGTAGGAATTGTGGGGTATTACGGGGCCGTTAAAGGGGAAGCTTCAGTAGAGGAAATCGGGGGCGTACGCCTGCCCAGCGTGGACAGCCTGCAGATAATTCATGCAGAGGCAGAAAGCATCCGGGGAACCATGCGGACCCTTGCCATATCGGGTCTGTCCAGGGACGTGAGACAGCAGCAATTTCAGGACTTGGCCGAGGCCAGAGAACATTATGAAGCGGCCTGGAAAGTTTACGAACCCCTTCCCCAGACCGAAGAAGAAGCAAGGCTGTGGCAGCAGTTTGTCCCGGCCTGGAATGCCTGGCGGGCGGAAAATGACAAGGCCCTCATGCTGACGCGCAAGATAGATGAACTGACTCAAACGTATACGAGATCGGCAAAAAATCAAAATTTGTCCTATCTGGATGCAATGGGAACTGTGCAAAAAATGGTGCTACAGGCCACCGTTGAATTCAAAACCCAGGTTCAAGAGTGGAAAAACATACTGATTCGTGGCAATGACACGAAGTCGTTTGACAAATATTCGGCTTCTTTTGATCAGAGAGAAAAGAATGTGCAGGCGTTGCTTTCAAACGTTCTTGATCTTATGAGGCAATTGGGCATGGATCTCGGCGTTGCCGAAGGCCTGATTGCCTCCCATAAGGAGTTGGGGCTGAAGTACCGGGAAGCACTGAGGTCATTCGAGCATTCAGATCCCGAAGCCGGCAAGACAATCGATTCTCTCGTAAAAGGCATTGATCGGGCTCCGACAACGGGGATGTTAGACCTCGCGAAACAGGTTGATGAGGCTGTTCGAAAATCAAAAGGCATCGAGTCTGCCTTGCAGAGTCAGCTGATGGGCCCTGTAACAGATCGTCAACGTACAGCCCTTGATCTGCTGGAAAGCATCGTAAAAATCAATCAGGATGTGGCAGCCCATGAAGTGGAATCAGCCCACCACCAGGCAGGTTTTATTGAATTGTTGTCCATCGTTGCCTCTATTTTAGGTGTGGTACTGGCCATGGGGCTGGGATTTCTGATTTCCAGGGGGATCAACCGCACTCTCACCCACATCACCCAGGGTATGGATGAAGGGGCCAACCAGGTGGCATCCGCATACAGCCAGGTCTCTTCTTCCAGTCAGTCCATGGCCGAAGGGGCATCGGAGCAGGCCGCTTCCATTGAGGAGACCTCTTCCTCCATGGAAGAGATGGCCTCCATGACCAAGAATAATGCCGAAAATGCCGGCACAGCAGACGGATTGATGAAAGAGGCCAACCATGTGGTGGCCACGGCCAATGACTCCATG
>JAWOGI010000306.1:0-9116 GCA_046496975.1 Desulfobacteraceae bacterium
CCAAAAAATAATCCACGCATCTTGCTTGTCTTTTTGCCCGTCTCCTGCGTTGCGCCAATGGGACATATTTCAATATGCCCCCATTACCGCCTCTTGAAGACGAACAACCCGATCATACAAATTGGCCAGCGCAATATACGTATATTATTTTTTCACAGATCCCTGAGACTTTCACAGGAGGAGAGATGTCAGCGAATGATCACTATCTCATCATTGGCAACGGAGCTGCCGGAAATCAGGCGGCAAAGGTGTTGCGACGGGAAAACAGGGAGGCGAGGATCACCATTGTCTCCCATGAGGATGTTCCCTTTTATTCAAAACCCAGACTCACCCACTATATCACCGGCAGGATCGGCCGGGAGGAGCTCATCGTCAACAGCCTGGATTTCTACAGGGAACAGAGCATCCGCCTGAGGCTGGGGCAGACCGTTGAGGCCATAGATCCGGACAAAAAAGAGGTGCGCCTGAAGCACATGGAGACGGTCCACTACACCAGACTGATCATCGCATCGGGATCCAGGGGCAGGGTGCTTCCCGCCATGGCCCCCTATGCCGACTGCCTCCAGTTTGTCACCGGGTACAATGATGTGATATCCCTCAAAGAGAGAATCGAAAAGAGCAGGGAGTTTGTCATTGTCGGCGGGGATTTTGTGGGGTTTCAGTTTGTAAAGATGCTGAGAAAAATGGGCAAAAAAGTCACTTTGCTGCTCTGGCCCCATGCCTTCTGGCCCCATGCCCTCACCGATGAGATGGCCCGGACCATTGGGGAAAACCTTGCCAAAACCGGTGCAGAGGTCATTGCCGATGATAATCTTGTCCACATTGAAAAGAACAAGGAGCGGTTTTTCCTGAAAACCGCCGGGAAAGTGGAAAAAGAGGCAGACCTGGTTTTTTCGTTTACCGGACTGGTTCCCGATGTGGACTTTGCAAGGGGGTGCGGCATCGATGTGGACCGGGGGATACTGGTCAACCAGCGAATGGAGACCAGCGACAAAAATATCTTTGCCTGCGGCAGCTGCGCCCAGGTCTACAACCCCATGGCCTGCACCTACACCACCTCCATCGGCTGGCCCAATGCCGTCTCCCAGGGGGAGGTGGCCGCCATGAACCTTCTCGGGCACGAAAAAATGGCCTCGCCGGCGGGGCGGAAGTACTTTGATCTGGAAGGGGTGAAAATAAAAACAACCTGGTGGCAGGAGATGGGAGACGAGGAGTTATGAAAGGGATCAATATTGTCATCGAAATTTGCGGCAGTGCAGGGGAGGGGACCATCTCCGCCGGGGAGATCTTCAGCCGGTTCATGAGCAGCCAGGGGTTCGAGATCATGTCCTTTGACGCCTATCCGGCTGAAATACGGGGGTTTGGAAAATGTGTGGCCCACACGCGGATCAGCTCGGACAAGGTCTACTCGCCGGGAAAGTCCGTGGATCTGCTGGTGGCCCTCAACGATGCCCACGCCATTTCCCAGCTGGGGTATTTGAGAGAAAACGGCATTCTCATCTACGACAGCCAGCCGGTAAAGCCCCACAGGGAGGATGAAAGCGTTCTCGGCCAGGCCGGTCCGGGAATCGTCCCCATTGGGGTTCCCCTGACTGTGCTGGCCCAGAAGGCCGCCGGCAATACCCGGGGACGGAACATGGTCTCCCTGGGGGCCGTGGCCGCCTTGTTCGACATGGACAGGGATGCCTTTATCACTGCCATCAAGGCCCGGTATGCCGGGAAGAAGCAGGCCATTGTGGATGCCAATGTCAACTCGTTTCTCCAGGGGTTTGACTGGACGGCGACCAACGTCGACCAGCGGGGCAGTGTCTCGTTCAAGGGGGTACAGCCACCCCAAAAGGGGGAAAAGCTCATTGTCAACGGCAATCAGCTGGTCGCCAGGGCGGCCGTGGATGCCGATCTCAAGCTCTACGCCGGATATCCCATCACCCCTGCCACCAAAATCATGGAGATCCTCGGCAAAGAGCTGCCCAAAAACAACGGCACCCTGCTCCAGACTGAAGACGAGATCGCCGCCATCGGCGCCGTTCTCGGGGCCGGATTCGGCGGTGTGAGGGCTATGACGGCAACCTCGGGTCCCGGCTTTGCCCTGATGACCGAGTTTACCGGCCTCAGCGTCATGGCAGAAGTCCCGGCGGTGATCATCAACTCCCAGCGGGGCGGCCCTTCCACCGGCCTTCCCACCAAGACCGAGCAGAGCGATTTTAATATTACCGTTCTGGGCGGCACCGGCGACTGCCCCAGGGTGGTCCTGGCCCCCACGGACACGGCCTCCTGCTACGACGCCACCGTGCTTGCCCTGTATATCGCGGAAAAGTACCAGACTTTGGTGGTGATTCTGCTGGACTTTTTCCTCTCCAACAGCATCAGAAACATCGATCCGCCGGAAAAGCCCTCCGATAAGATGCGCAAGGCCAATATTGCCCCGGATCTGTCAGGGGCCGAAGCCTACCACCGGTATGCGGTCACCGAAAGCGGCATTTCTCCCAGGGCCATACCGGGAATGCCCGGGGGCATGTTTTTTGCCACGGGGCTGGAACACAACCGGGACGGTATTCCCGACTATTCGGGGGAAAACCACCTGACCATGACCGGCAAGCGGTTTCGAAAGCACCGCAATGTCCTTGCCGAGGCTCCGGCGCCGGAGATTACCGATTTTGGCCGCGAGAGTCTGGATATCGGGGTGATCTCCTGGGGGTCTTCTGCGGGAGCCGCCAAAGAGGCTGTTCTGGCAGCGGAAAAAAAGGGAGTGTCAGCGGGGTGCTTCAGCACCATGATGCTCTCTCCGTTTCCTGAAGCCAAACTTGCGGCCTTTGCCGAAAAATGCCGTAAAATCCTCATTCCCGAGCTCAACTATACTGGCCAGTTTGGCGATTTTGTCGCCAAACTCCTCGGCCGGCCCGTTGAAAAATTCAATGTTTTAAACTGCCGTCCCATGGCGTCGGAAGACATTCTTCACAAGATGGGGGAGATGTAATGGAATCTATGCAGACAGACTATCTGGACGAGAAAATCGAAACCTTACGCAGTGCAGACCATTTGCAATACCGCTCTTCAAATCTTCCCACCTGGTGTCCCGGCTGCGGCTATTTCGGCATCATGGACGCCTTTTACCGGGCGTGCCGGGAGATGGAACTTGCCAAAGAAGAGATCTGCCTGGTCAGCGGCATCGGCTGCTCGGGCAGGACACCGATCTTCAGCGATACCTACGGGTTCCACACCCTCCACGGCCGTTCCATACCCGTGGCCTCGGGACTGAAGATCGCCCGAAACGACCTTGCCGTGTTTGCCGTTGCCGGGGACGGGGACGCCCTTGGCATCGGCGGCGGCCACCTGCCCCACGTGGCAAGAAAGAACATCGACATGACCTTTCTTCTCTTTGACAACGCCATCTACGGGCTGACCAAGGGGCAGTCGTCCTCCACCACCCCCTATGAGATGGCCACCAGCTCCCACCCCGGGGGCAACCCAGATACCCCCCTGAACCCGGTGAAGCTGGCCCTGGCCTACGGCGCCTCGTTTGTGGCCAGGGGCTTTGCCGGCGATCCCCAGGGGATGAAAAAGCTGATCATCCAGGGCACCCGGCACAAGGGCTTCAGTTTTATCCAGCTCCTCACCCCCTGCGTCACCTTTGACAAGGGCAACCGGACCTGGAAAAACCTCAAAGAGAACGTTCATCCCCTGGGAGTGGATCCGGGGGATATGGGCGAGGCCATGACAGCGGCTGACCGGGACCCCTACGGTGTGGGGCTCTTCTTCCAGGACAGGGAGCGGCCAAGCTACAGGGAAACCGTGGAAGGATTAACCCGGAAAAAATCAACACAAAAGTGAGGGCATGCCTTGCCAAAGTGGGGTGGGGTCACGATACATACTATGAGGGGGGAGATGAAAGAGAAACAGACCTTTTTTGACAGAAATTATGACTATTATCGTGAACAGCTTGCACCTCTCCTGCCCGAAACCCTGGTCCCGGTGGTCGGCGGAAAAGCGGAAAACGGGGGGGTAACCCTGCCCTTTTTTGGGGAAAACTATTCTGTCTCTGCCTCAGGGGTTTCAGGGCACTCCGGAGAGAGGCCCGCCTATGATGTGTGTGTGATTCTGTTCAGGTATCTGCTAAACTGCCCGGAAAAAGAGCCCCGGGAGAAACAGTGGGCGGCCTACAGGGATTTCAGGGACGCTGCTCCCCTGATCACCTATTTTACCAATGAGGTTGAAAAGGCCATAGCCCTCCGCTTTGAGAACAACCTGCCCGGTTTGAAACGCGCCGGCGAAGCCCTTGGCGGTTATCGGCCAAACCTGGATGTGACCTGCGATCTTGCCCTGCAGTTTGATGCCCTGCCCAGAGTGCCCGTTGTTCTGCTGTTTAACGATGTTGATGACGAGTTTGCCCCGGACTGTTCAATGCTCTTCCAACGGCGGACAGAAACATTTTTGGATGCGGAATGCATTGCCATGCTGGGAAGACAGCTGTTTGTCCGTTTGACCGAAGAGAAATAAATGGGGTCAGAGTAAAATTAATTTTTTGCGGTTACCTTGTATTTCCAGATAACCGTAACTTGACATCTTGATTGATAGTCAGTTATAGTCTGCATCAAGAAAAGCAAGTTCCTATAGGCTAAGCAAAAGATATTTGAATTTCATTGACAGGTCTTGGGGTGGGGTCAGGCTTTCGTTATTAACATTATCGTGTGCTTTAGGATTTGACTGTGCTTTTCTGTCCGATAACGTCAATAACAAAAGCCTGACCCCTTTGGCCCGCCAAATGTGACGAGTGGCCGATGTTATGACCAAGCCCAAATTCAACTACCATGACAATCTCCCGGCAAAGAAAAATCTGCTGCTACCTGAAACTTATAACCGGCCGATTAAATTATGACGACATTAGAATCCAAACTCCCCAATGTAGGGCTCACCATCTTTACAACCATGACCAACCTGGCCAATACCCACGAGGCCATCAACCTGTCCCAGGGGTTTCCCGATTTCGACGTTGACCCGGAATTGATCGGACTGGTTGAAAAATACATGCGCCAAGGCCTTAATCAGTATGCCCCCATGCAGGGACTGCCGGCGCTCAGAAAGAAAATTGCCGAAAAAGTGCGAAACCTGTATGGGACCGAATATGACCCGGACACTGAAATTACCATCACCAGCGGTGGCACCGAGGCCCTTTTTGCGGCCATCACCACCATTGTCCGTACCGGAGACGAGGTGATGCTGTTTGACCCGGCCTATGATTCATATGTCCCGGCCATTGAGTTGAGCGGCGGAAAACCGGTCCACCTCAAACTGACCCCGCCGGAATATGGATTCAACTGGGATGAAGTAGAAGATCACCTATCCGACAAAACCCGACTGATCATAATCAATTTCCCCCACAACCCATCAGGGGCGGTGCTGAAACCGGCAGATATCGAACAATTAAAACAGATCGTGGAAAAGTACGATCTTTACATTTTAAGCGATGAGGTTTATGAACACATCATTTTTGATGGTCTGTCCCACCTGAGCATGGCCGGCGTTCCGGAACTGGCCCAAAGAAGCTTTGTGGTCAGCTCCTTCGGAAAGACCTACCACACCACCGGGTGGAAAATCGGATACTGTCTGGCCCCAAAAGATCTAACCGCCGAATTCAGGAAGGTCCATCAATATCTGACATTTTCATCCAACACCGCCATCCAAGCGGCCTATGCTGAATTTTTGGAAAATGAGAACGCGTATCTAAGACTGCCCGAGTTTTACCAGGAAAAAAGAGATTTCTTTGTGGATAAAATCAAAGGGTCCCGGTTCAAGGTCATCCCCAGCCACGGATCTTTTTTCCAGCTGCTGGACTATTCAGACATTTCAGATATGACCGATACGGCATATGCGGAAAAGCTTATTATTGACCATAAAGTCGCAGCCATTCCGCCGTCGGTTTTTTATAAAGATCAGGACGATTTCAAGGTGCTCCGGTTCTGTTTTGCCAAAAAAAATGAAACCCTGGAAGAGGCGGCAGAAAGGTTATCTAAAGTTTAGCCCGGTTCAATCATCATGCTTTGTGAAAAACAAAAAGGGATGATCCCGTCCAGATACTGGTTCGACCATGAACAGGAACGTCAATCGGAGTCCCCCTGATCTGTTTCTGCTGTCAGCGTGTAGAGGAGACCGATGACGGTCAGGCAGAACGCGCAGAAGATAAAGGCGCTTTTAAAGGCAGATGTGCCAAAAGAGGCACCGGGATAGAGAAACTTCATCAAAGATCCCATTCCCTGAAGAAAGACGGCAACCCCGGCCATGGTAAAAAAATTGATGGCCGTCATGGCCATGCCGGCATGTTCATGGGGAACGATTTCTTTGATATGGGCGTACATGAGCTGGCCTGAGCCGCTGAACAGGCCAAAACCGAAAAAAACAAGGGCCAGAGGAATGGCGGCGGCGCCCTCGGGGAGAAAGGCCAGAAGCCATAAAATACCGGTCATACCGCAGATGCCGGGTATGATGATTCGTTTTCGAGAATTGAAAACCCGGTCAGACAGATGACCGCTTGCAGGACACCCGATGATTAACCCGATGCTCATGAATAAAATAATATTGCCGGTTGTGACACTTGATAAACCGGCCACCTGAATCAGATAAGGGCCTGCCCACAAGGCCTGAACAGCGGCATAAATACCGTAGCGGCAGAAGGTTGAAAATGAAATGATCCAGAAATCTTTCCGGGCAAACAGTTTTCGGGCCACTTTGAAGGTTTCTTTTATACCGGGCCGGGGGGGACGCTTTCGGGTCTGTATCGGCTGGGCGGCGGGTTGATCACTCACCAGAAAAAAGAATAAAAGGATGATCAAAAAACTGACCCCGCCCATGGTCATAAAACTGTTACGCCAGCCGATTGCCTGAACCATGAGAACCAGGGGGGTGGCAGCTGCGATGTTGCCGGCGGTGCCAAGGGAAACAATCAGGGCGGAAAGGGTTGCAAAGCGTTTGGGGTCAAACCAGAGGGTGAGCAGCTTTAACCCGCCCATGAAATTGCAGGCCATGCCGATGCCCAGCAGCATTCTGCCCAGGGCCAGGGAATAATAGGAATCCCCCATGGAAAAAATCAGGGCGCCAATGACGGAAACCAGGGTGAGAAGGGACATGGTGATTCTCGGCCCGATACTGTCGAGAAAAATCCCTACGGGTATCTGCATCAGGGCAAAGGCATAGAAAAAAGAGGCGGATACCGTGCTCAGTTCCCAGGCATCCAGATTTAAATCCTGGATTAAATCCGGGGCAATCACGGCCACGGATGACCGGTAAAACTGCGACAGCATGAACAGGGTTCCGGCAAAAAAAAAGATCAGCCACCGGCGACCCCGGAACTGGCGGAAAGAGTTATTCATCTTAAGTTTCCATCGGCACAGTTGAGCCATTGTGTTTGTTAAATCCGCCACCCTGGCAATCATACTCTACCTGTTGAAAAGAGTCCCTCTTTCTTTGCCGGGAAACCTGGGGTGGGACCGGACAGAGTGATTTATAAATAGCTCGACTGCGGTGATCTTCATAGTATCCGGGCATGCTGGGTCTGGGAACCTGGTCCTGGGTGTACCGGTTATGCCGTGGTCTCGACGATGTTGCCCCCGAGTTCGCTGATCTTATCGTCAATGGACTTTAAGGCCTTTTCAATGGTTTGGGAACTGATGTCGGGAAGGCTTCCTCCCCAGGCCTTTTCCGCTTCTTCAAATCCCTTGAGGACACCTGTCCGGCCCTGTTTGAGACGTTCCATGTCATCTCCGGCCCCGTTTAATACAAAGTCGGCGATGCGCTGGGAGGTCTTTGCCACGCCATAATAGCCGTCCTCACTCACCAGGCTTGAGGCCTCTTCCGGTGTGAATTGGGACAGGGGGGTGTTGTCAACGCTGAAATCCTGCTTTTCCTGATCGCTCAGGAGGTTGAACTGGTCGATCATTCCCTGGGTCCGGGTGCTGTGCCAGGTGGTTTCCCTGGCGCTGAAAGAAAATTGAACCGTGTTAACGGTAAGGGTATGGTTTGTCGATCTGCCAGTGACCTGGTTTGAACCGTTTGTCTGCATTAACCCGTAGCCTGGTTTTTGAAACGGGTTGATGCTGTAGCCGGTGTTTATCATCGGGTACCTCCTTTATGTTAACGGCTTGGTATGGTACCTTATATTTCGGAGATCCATGGCAAAAACTGAAGCTGAAAAACCGAAATCCCTATTGAACCCGACGCGGAAAAGAAGTTTGTGAAATTTTAGAGCAAAATCAGGTCGCTGAAGCAAATGATTTCTGGGAGCGGCTGAGATGAAAAGACCAAGCGCAAAAGCGACCTTCTCTGATGCCGATTATTACCGGTTCAAAATCATTCTGGTATTTCCAGTTTTTCCGGTTCACACAACAACATGGGATTAACAGCTGTTTGTCCGCAATTTCGGCATTGCCATCTGTCGGTATGTTCTTTTGTATGACAGGTTTTGGGCGGCTTTGACCCTTTGATGCCGCACCAGTCTGATTTCTTTCCCGTGCCCTGAACTTTGCAGATATTGTTTGAATCCAGCGAAACGGCTCCGCAATTAGCACAAATAAATGCTTTGGTATCTTTTGGGACAGGGATGTGTTTCTTTTCAGCCATAATGAAAAACTCCTTAATGATTTTTGTTTAACCTCATATAGCGAGGGACATATAATTACGATTTACGTATCACATTTTTTTTCAATTCACCATCGGAAAAAATAAAAAATTTCCGTTGCACGTTAGGGTTCAAGTCTGGGTGGGATAAAACCAACCCCCCCGGCTACCCGATTGGGTGCAGTCTTTTGCTACTTGATAAAGCGCCTTATTTACTCCCCCTGTATCAGGATAGATGTCGTCTCAAGAAAAACCGTCAAAGGTCATGATACGCTTTTGCGGGGCATAACGATGTTTTCCGTACCTCATCCGAAACGTTAAAATGTCTGACTGTTTTTCAATAAGTCTTGACAATATTATTGACTTTATTGCAATAATCTTATTAGATATCTTTGACTTTATGGCAAAAAAGAAAAGGAGATAAAACCCATGGCATATGATTTTAATGCAGCCGAGGCCTTTGAAATGGCAGTTCAGATTGAAAAAAACGGTGCGGCCTTTTACAGGAA
>JAWOGI010000058.1:0-9009 GCA_046496975.1 Desulfobacteraceae bacterium
AGGCCATGCTGGCCACCGGCGGCGGCCCCTTTGAAAACAATGCCGAACCGACTTTCACCGCCTTTGGCCGCCTCCAGGGACCCCACATGACCGTTAACGCAGGCGAACTGTACATCGGGTCCTGCACGACACCGGAAAACATGGAGAGCAGCGTCCGGGAAAAAGCCGTGGCATTTGCCCGGAAGATAACCGGATAACCCCTTTATCAAAAAACAAAAGATGAAAGGTTCATGGGACGGCCCCGTGTTTGAACCACGGATCGCTCCGCAACAAATCACGAAAAACGTCGGGAGTTTACATGTCATTCGAGAAATTGGGCCTTGGAGCGGAGCTGCTCAAAGCCGTTGAAAAAAGGGGATACACCACCCCCACACCTGTTCAGGCCCAGGCCATTCCAGTGATTCTTGGCGGTGAGGATCTTTTTGCCCGGGCCCAGACCGGAACGGGAAAGACCGATGCCTTTGCCCTCCCCCTGGTGGAGCTGTTAAGCCGGAAAAAGAGCAAACAGCGCCATCCCAGGGCCCTTGTCCTGGCCCCCACCCGGGAGCTGGCCGGCCAGGTGGGAGAAAGCTTCCAGGTCTATGCCCGGCGGGTGGGCCTTCGCTGCACCGTTGTCTACGGCGGAGTGGCCATCGTTCCCCAGAAAGCCCGTCTGCGGCGGGGAATCGACATCCTTGTGGCCACGCCGGGACGGCTTCTGGATCTTTTGGGCCAGAGAGCCGTAACCCTCTTTCAAACGGAATACCTCGTCTTTGACGAGGCAGACAGGATGCTGGACCTGGGGTTCAGTGAGGAGATCACCGCTATCATGGAACACCTGCCAAAACAGCGCAGGACCATGCTCTTTTCCGCCACCGACACCCCCCAGGTCAAAACCCTTGCCCGCGGACTGCTGAAAAACGCCAGGCAGATCGCCGCAACACCGGCCATTGCGGCAGCAGAACTGGTTGCACAGAAGGTGCACCTTGTGGACCCGGCCGACAAGTTTGCCCTGCTGGTTTACCTGATCACCCGGGAGCAGGGGAAACAGATGCTGGTGTTTACCCGCACCAGGCACGGGGCCAACAGGCTGGTTGACAAACTTGCCGCCAAGGGGATCGAGGCTTCCCCCCTGCACAGCAGCAAGAGCCAGTCCCTTCGCACCCGTACGTTGAAAGCCTTTAAAAACGGGGAAATCCAGACCCTGGTGGCAACGGATGTGGCGGCAAGGGGGCTGGACATCCACCACCTTCCCTGTGTGGTCAACTATGACATGCCCGAGATCCCCGAAGACTATATCCACCGCATCGGCCGGACTGGCCGGGCCGGCACACAGGGCGTCGCCCTCTCCCTTGTCACCGTTCATGAACAAAAGCTGCTCAAGGCCGTTGAAACCCTCCTCAGGGAAAAAATACCCAGGGAAGCGATCAGGGGGTATACCCAGGAGAGTGCGGTTCCCGATTTTGTTCTCCTCCGGCCGGACAACCCGGCAAGCGAGAAAAAAGCAGACCGCTCCCTGAAAAAGATCGTCACCCGGAGGAACCAATCCCGGCAGCCCCCGGAAAACCCCAAGGGGAAAAATCCCGTCAAGGGTAAAAAGCCCGCCAAGGACAAAACGACCGTCAAGGGCAAATCGCCGGCTGCCGTCAGAAAAAGGGCAAAACCACCAGGAAAAAATCGGGCTTGATCATAACTTCTGGCAAATATCCAATGGGTGGAGGACCAACCACAGACCAACTCAAAGGGGAGAACAAGATATGGAGCGCTTTTTCAATACAGCCGGCCCTGTAAAACCGTGCGACCACTACTGCCTTCCCCCGCTGGAGCGGTTTGACCTGGAGGAGCTTGAAATGCTTCTGCTGCAGAAAAAGTATTTTGTCCTCCATGCGCCAAGGCAGACCGGCAAGACATCATCCATGCGGGCACTGGTGGATCACCTCAATGCAGGAGGAAATTACACGGCACTTTACTGCAACGTGGAGACTGCCCAGACGGCAAGGGAAGATGTGGCCATGGGGATTAAGAGCATTCTTGTCACCTTGAGCACCCGGGCCGGCAATGACCTTAAAGAGACTTTTTTCTCGAAAAATATGGAAACCATCCTCGCTGAATGCGGGCCCCATGACGCTTTAACCGTAGCTTTGAGCCGTTTTTGCCAGTCCCTGTCCAAGCCTTTGGTCCTTGTGATGGATGAGATCGATGCCCTTGTGGGAGATACCCTGATCTCTGTTCTGCGCCAGATCCGATCCGGCTATCCCGAGCGGCCGGAGCAGTTTCCCTCTTCCATTGTTTTATGCGGTGTGCGAGATGTGCGGGACTATCGCATCCACTCAAGCCGCAGCAAGGAGATCATAACAGGGGGCAGTGCCTTCAATATCAAGGCAAAATCCCTGCGCATGGGTGATTTCGACCAGGAAGAGGTAACTTCCCTGCTCAACCAGCACACCACAGAAACCGGGCAGGCGTTTACACCAGATGCCGTCGACTCTGTCTGGCATTTGACCCGGGGGCAGCCCTGGCTTGTCAATGCCCTGGCCTATGACGTCACGTTTGAGATGAAGGAAGGCCGGGAGAGAACCAAGGCAATCAACAAGGAGATGGTGGCCCAGGCAAAGGAAAATCTTATCATCCGGCAAGAGACCCATCTGGATCAGCTCTCGGACAAGCTTAGGGAGGGGCGGGTCAGGCAGGTTGTGGAGGGGCTTCTCTGCGGCCGCCATTCATCGGGTGAACTGGCGGAGGATGATCTCCAGTATGTTGCGGATCTTGGCCTTGTGCGCCGTAAACCCGAGGTGGAAGTTTCAAACCCCATTTACCGCGAGATCATCCCCAGAATGCTGACGGCCACAACCCAGGACACCCTGAGTCAGAACAGTTCCTGGTACACGACTTCTGACAACCGCCTTGACATGGAAAAACTCATGGCTGCCTTCCAGGAGTTCTTCCGGGAGCACTCCCAACACTGGCTTGAACGATTCCAGTACAAGGAGGCGGGCCCCCAGCTTTTGATGCAGGCCTTTCTCCAGCGGATCATCAACTCGGGGGGCAGGATAGAGCGGGAGTACGGCCGGGGCAGAAGGCGCATCGATCTGCTCCTTCTCTGGCCCCTTACCCGGGCTGAAGCGGGAGAGCCCCTGTGGACAAGCTGGCAGGGGCCCGTGCAGAGGGTTGTGATTGAGCTGAAGGTCCTCCACAAAAGTCTGGATCAGACAATAACCCGGGGCCTGGAGCAGACCCGGGACTACATGGATCTGTGCGGAACCAATGAGGGCCACCTTGTGCTTTTTAACCGTGATCCTGAAATCCCGTGGGAGGAGAAGATTTTCAGGCGATCAGAAGAATGCAGGAGCATGAAAATCAACGTCTGGGGCATGTAGGAAAGGTCTAACTTCCGCCATACCCTGCTACGGTGTCAAGTTACTGTCAAGTTGTCAAGGGGTCGGACAGGCGATCGGCTTGAATGACAGTCATAACGAGTCATTTTGGCCTTGAAAAATTGGCTTAGAAGGGTCATTTTAACCGGAAGGTTCTTGCCTGGGAGGATGTATCCTGCCTGAAATCATTGATGGATCTTAACCCTTCAACAGTTCTTCCATGGTAAGTTCAGTATCTCGAAGTATTTTTTTCAGAAGTCCTTTACCGATATCCTGACCAGGGTGACGGGGGACAGAGGTCACTCTGCTGTCTTTGTGGCGCATGCGAAGATGACTCCCCTTTTGACGAACAATGCTGAAACCATTTTTGCTTAGACATTTTATTATATCATCAGCTTTAAGCATCGGCTGGTTCATAGTCGATGCTCACTTTTTGGACGCCTATGAATTCACTCTGAATAGCCGGGGCTTCTTGAATGCACATTTCAATTACTTCCTGCATATTATGCAGTAATTCCTCAATACTTTTTCCCTGAGCATAGCATCCTTCCAACGCAGGAACCTCACCAACATAGAAGCCATCTTCGTCTTTTTCGATAACGACATAAAAATCTTTTTTCATAGTTTCCCCCTTCCGGATAGATATTGCTCCATTTTCGCAAATGATATCTATCTAAATTTTATACATTGCTTTTTGCTGACTGTCAAGCTGTCCGGTCGGTCAAGGCGGTCAAGGGTTGCGGTGAAGGCGGTGAAGGGGTCGGACCAGCGTATGGGCTTGAATGACAGTCATAGCGAGTCATTTTGCCCCTGAAAAATTGGCTTAGAAGGGTCATTTTAAGGGAAAAACGATTAGCCCGTCGAAGCAGATCCCGGTTGACCAGTTTTTTTATATATGACGCAGGGACATGAAAATCAAGGGCTTGGTCATGCAGGAAAAGTCTAACATCCGCCATCCCCTGTTACGGCCTCGTACACAAGGGCGTTAAAATCATTTTCATTGACTTTTGCCCTTGATGTTCTATTTTAGTAACCTGTTTTTTATAACGGCCATGATCAGCGTGCTCACAACAAACCATGATCATGGATTGGCCATGCCGGTTTTAAAAAGGAGATATGGACAGATGATAGATGATTTCGGGGCAAAATGCCCCTACTGCCAGGGACGGCTCTCTCTCAAGAAGAGCTGAACCCGGGTATATCTATGCTGCAGGTCCTGCAGCCGGAAATACCCTGAGGAGAAGTACAAGGACCTCATGGACGACTATTTTGAAGAACAGCTGGCCAATGTTCCATGCAACAGGCTGTAACGACCAATTTCAAGCTGGTCATCGAATACGACGGCACCCCCTTTTCCGGCTGGCAGGTTCAAAAAGAGCGGCCAACGGTCCAGGGGGAGCTTGAAAAGGCGATCTCCTGCATTCTCAACCAGCCCGTCAAGATCAACGGCTCGGGCAGGACCGATGCGGGGGTCCACGCCATGGGCCAGGTGGCAAGCTTCACCGCACACACGGTCATTCCCCCGGATGAGCTGAAAAAAGGGGTCAACGCCATCATCAACGGCCCGGTTGTGATCCGGAATTGCTCCATTGTACCGCCACAGTTCCACGCAAGGTATCAGGCCCTTTCCAAGGAGTACCACTACCATATCCTCAACCGGCCCGATCCCTGTGCCGTAAAAAAAAATTTCCTGTGGCACGTCAAACAGCCCCTCGATCTGGATACCATGAACCGGTGCTGCGCCCTTATCCAGGGTCTCCACGATTTCAAATCCTTTGAGGCTTCGGGAAGTCCCCGGTTTCACACCCGGCGGGAGGTCTATTCGGCCCGGGTTGATACCGGAAGCAACGACGAGCTGGTCTTTAAAATAGAGGCCAACGGGTTCCTGCGCTTTATGGTGAGGAATCTTGTCGGTACCCTGGTGCTTGCCGGGCAGTCAAAGATATCGCCGGAAGAGTTCAAAAAGATCCTGCTGGCAAAAAACAGGAGCCTGGCAGGGGCCACTGCCCCGCCCCGGGGACTGTTTCTCATGCAGGTAAACTACTAACCCGGCGTTGAAAGGCCCCTGCTCGGTTTTGTGTGTGAAAAATCTCATCTGAATTGCCGCCGGTCCGGCCCTAAAAGTTGACCTGGAGTTCCCGCACGGCTTATCGTTTTTTCATCTTCTGGATGTGGCGGTTGTAGTGGGCAATCACATCCCGCCGGTAGAGAAGGCCGATGAGCACCCCGTGGTCCTGTTCGCTGACAACGGGCAGGGCATCGATGTTCTTTTTCGTAAGCTTTACCAGCACCGTGTTGAGATCTTCCAGGGGGGTGACGGTGATCATGTCCGAGATCATGATATCCTTCATCACAACAAGCTCTTCAAGATCCATGGTAAAGATCACCTGCCGGATGTCATTGCTGGAAAAAATCCCGATGAACCTGTTGTCCCGGTTGACCACAGGGAAATAGTGCTGTTTTGTGGATGAAAAAAACTCCTTGAACCTTGAAAATGTCAGATCATCGTTTACAGGGGGTTCCTTTTTCACAAGGTGCATCAGATCCTTGACCTTGATGGTCTGAAGAATGTCCATCATGAACTCGCCGGCATGGGCAGGGGAGACGGCGCGGTTCTTCACCTGCTTCTTGTAGATGGTCCACCTCTGGCTGATCAGGTAGCAGACCGAGCAGACCAGAAGACTCGGCAGAAGCAGGTGATAGGAGTTGGTCATTTCGCTGACAAAAATAATCGTCGAGATGGGGGTGTTGGAAACAGCGGTGAAAAAACCGGCCATCCCCACAATGACAAAGGTTCCCGGGTTGGTCACCACCCCGGGCATCACCAGGTGAAAAAGCTTTCCCACCACCCCTCCCATGGCCCCGCCGATGACAACCGATGGACCGAACACACCGCCGCTGCCGCCGGACCCGATGGAAAAGGAGGTGGTCATCACCTTGCCGATGGCCAGGGCAAAGAGAACGGCTATGGAGAGCTCATTAAAGATCGCCTTCTGGGCAAAACCGTATCCAAAGGCCAGTGTATAGGGCAGAAAAAAACCGATGATACCGGTTATAAGCCCGCCAATGGCCGGTTTGATGTGGTTGGGAACCTTCAGTTTGTGAAACAGGCCGGTGATGCCGTAGAACATTTTGACATAAAAAATACCCGTCACAACCAGAACACAGGCCAGGACAATGTAGGGACCCAGCTCCAGGGGATTGGTGAATTTAAACCCTGTGGACTCAAACAGGGAGCCCCATCCAAAGACCAGGCAGAAGATGCAGTAGGCCACCACCGACGAAATCCCCGCTGGAATGATCACATCGGACTCAAATTCCGGATCCTTGTAAAGCACCTCAGCTGCAAACAGGGCGCCTGCCAGGGGAGCGCGGAAGATACTGCCCACACCTGCCCCGACCCCTGCCGCCATCATGATCCGCCGTTCCCTGTCGGAAAGGTTCAGCCGGGTGGCAAGAAAAGAGCCAAACCCCGCCCCGATCTGGGCAATGGGTCCCTCCCTTCCCCCGGAGCCCCCCGTTGTCAGGGTGACGGCGGATGCAATGGTCTTGATGATGGGCACCCTTCCCCTGATGAACCCGCCCTTTTCATGGTAGGCCTCAATGGCTGCGTCGGTTCCGTGCCCTTCGGCTTCCGGGGCAAAGGTGTACACCAGCCACCCGCTGAAAAGGCCGCCAATGGCCGGCAGAACCAAAAGCATCCATTTGTTCAGGGGAGTATCGGTGGGGGGAAGGAGGTGGGGCTCTCCAGCAGGTGCTGGTGGTCTGTACCCTGCGATGAGATCGAGGAAATAGTGCATGCCGATGTGGCAGAGATAGTGAAAAAGCACAGAGCCAAGTCCTGCAATGACCCCGATCAAAATAAAATTAAACAGCCACTTGCCTGCCACGGCAATGTCCGGCGAGTCGATCCATTTTGTAAATTTTTTCAGTCTCGTTACCACGCTCTTACCACTCCTCTCTTTTGGGGTGTGATTCAGGATTTAAGCGGTTTTGGCCAAAGTGCTGGTCAGGGCGTTTCTTGCAGATCCTCCACTCCCTTGAGGATGGTGTCAAAAAGCAGTTTTACTTCGCTTTTTTCAAGGCAGGAAAAGGCGATGCGCAGGTTGTTCTCGCCAATGGAGATGAGCCCGGTTCCGTACGTTTCCAGGAGGTGAAGCCTCAACGCTTCGGCATTGTCCCGCTTGAGGCGGATGCACATGAAATAGCCTGAATTAAACGGGTAGACATCCCACGCCCTGGCATACTCCTCTCTAAAGACAACATCTCTGACGGCCAGGGCCCTCTCCTTTAGCACCTCAAACTTCTCCTGTTTCAAGTTGTCGTACTCCTGATCTTCCATGGACCTCAGCACAACAGACTGGCTGAGATGGGAGGCGTTGGAGATACTTCCCCGGATACAGCCGGCGGTCTTTTTTTCAAGGGCTTCATAGAGTTTTTCGAGGCTGCCCTCTGCTGAAACCCCATAGGTGATAAACCCCGTGCGAAGCCCCCAGGCGTAGTCTTCTTTGGTTACGCCGTCAAGCTTCACCGCAGCGATGCGCTTGTCCGCCCCGGCAAGGAGGGAAAACAAGGACTCTTTCATGGTCTCTTTTTCGTAGAAGAGGCCGAAATAGGCATCATCGCAGGCCACCACAACATTGGTTCCCCTTTTTGCAATGTCCGTAAGAAAGGCGGCAATGCGCTCGCCCTCCTCCCTGGTAATGGAATACCCGGTGGGATTATGGGGAAAATTCAAAATGGTGATGATCTTGCCGGCTTTTTCTGCCTCCTGTTCAACGGCCGCTTCAAAGGCGTCAAGGTCAAGGCCTGACAGATCCGAAGTATAGGTTCGGTACTGGGAAACCACGGCGCGGTTGCGCACGGAGAGGGTCATGGTGTAGTTTCCCCACATCATATCGGGAAGGATCACAGTGTCTTCCGGATCCACCCAGAGATCGGCAAAGGTGCTCACGGCATGGGTCACCCCTGAGGTGACAACGGGAAGACTGATGGCTTTGCCGGCAAGGGAGGGGTTCTTCTGGTAAAGGGCCGACTGCCAGGTCTTCCGCAGCTGAGGAATGCCGAACGAGGGGGCATAGGGCAAATACCCATCCGGTTCGATCCCGGCAACAAACCGGGTGATGGAGGGCAGGTTCATCACCCGTCCCCCTTCCTTTGCGATGCCGATGGTGGCATTGATCCTGTCGGCCTTCTCCCTGGCCTCGGCGCTCTGGCTTAGAATTCCCTTTGGAAAAAACAGCTCTTTTCCCATCCTGGAAAGCATTTCATAAATATGGGGATTTAGGTCTTGAATAACGGTGTTGAGTTCTTGTGCCTGCTGGTTCATCTTTTTCATCTTTCCCGAGTTATTGTGTTAAAAATTAAAAACGGCTGGTTTATGCCGCCCAATTTGTCATGGAGAAGGATTTTAGTGTATTTGTCAAGCAGAATCAACATCAACTTTTACAAGAGGCAAGAAACAAGAGACAAGGCTCGGTCTTATTCAAGTTGGCTCCGCGTCTTCGACCCATGGTTCGTTGTGAGCACGTTGCTCATGGTCGTTTTTATATGAAAGTCGTGTTGCGCCGGCAGCCGGTCCGGGGCGTTTAGAGCTTTTGTATATCACAGAAACAGATAATCATGCCCTCAAAATTTACGATCCGATTCACCATCA
>JAWOGI010000075.1:0-13006 GCA_046496975.1 Desulfobacteraceae bacterium
CGGCCATGCGGGTTTTTTTATATGAAAGTCGTGTAATCCCGGCAGCGGATTCGGGGTATTGCCCTGCGCTCATGGAGCCAGGGCTCCTCTTCGAGTCACGCAGCCCATGGACGGGCTGCGTGACTCGAAGAGGAGCCCTGGCTCCATGAGCGCAGGGCAATACCCCGAATCGGCTGCCGGGATTACACGACTTTCATATAAAAAAACCGGCATGGCCGGTCCATTCCAAATAAAAGAAGCAAACACCATGATGAAACAAAAAAAATTTTCAGCAATTTTTATTACTGTTCTCTTTCTTCTCTGTTCCGGATGCCAGCACTCCATGGTATCACAGACCAAAAGCGGGAACAACCCCCGGGTGACAGCATCGAAACATGTTACCGAAAAAGCCGCAGAAGCCAATGCCCCCCCCACGGTGGAGGGGCAAACAAAGAACAGGCCTGCCTCGGAACATGCCGGCACAGACTCTGTTGTTACGGCAGCTCCCCCGACACAGGGCGGCATGGCCGACAATGCCGGGCAAACCAAGGTCCGCCTGACCCCCCAGACCGGCATTGACAACGCCCTTGCCATGTGCCAGTCGGCCCAGCTGTTCTGGGAAAAGGGAGAGCTTGAAAATGCCCTTGCCGAACTGGACATGGCCTACAAAGCTATCCTGGACATTGACACCGACGCTTATCCCGGCTTTAACCAGCAGAAAGAAGACATCCGGTACATGATCTCCAAGAGAATTCTGGAGATATACGCTTCCAGAAACATCGTGGTCAACGGCGAACACGACGCAATACCCATCACCATCAACAAATATGTCAAAGCAGAGATCGAACACTTTACTAAAAGGGAAAAACGCTTTTTCACCCAGTCCATGGAACGGGCCCAACGCTACCGGCCCTTCATTGTATCAGAGTTCAAAAAAGCCGGCCTGCCAACAGAGCTTGCCTGGCTTCCTTTGGTCGAAAGCGGATTTAAAATCCGGGCCCTCTCCCCGGCCAGGGCTCTGGGATTGTGGCAGTTCATCCCCTCCACCGGGTATAAATTCGGCCTTGAACGTAACTACTATATAGATGAGCGCCTGGATCCTGTCAAGTCCACCAGGGCTGCCATCGCCTACCTCAAGGCCCTGCACAAGATCTTTGGAGACTGGGCGACGGTTCTTGCCGCTTACAACTGCGGCGAGGGACGGGTGCTTCGCATCATCCGAAAACAGAACATCAACTACCTGGACAACTTCTGGGACCTCTATGAAAAACTCCCCAGGGAGACCGCCCAGTACGTTCCCCGGTTCCTGGCAACCCTGCACATCATCAAAAACCTGGACAAATACAACATAACAGTATCAAACCCCTTAGAACCCATAGCCTACAAAAGCTTTTCCATTGACAAGCAGATCCGGCTGGCCGACCTTGCCAAGGAGATCAAAACAAGCAAAGCCCTCTTAAAAGAGCTCAACCCGGAGCTGAGATACGCACTTCTGCCGCCGCAAGAGTACACCATCAGAATTCCCGCGGACAAGGCAGAAATTTTTACTGCAACACTTGATAAAATCAAGTCCTCATACCCTGCCCCGAAACGATACGCCTACCACCGCGTCAGACGGGGAGACACCCTTTCCGTCATTGCCGAGCGTTATAATTCCAGTGTCCGGGCCATCTCATCGGCCAACAAAATCTTCCGGAAAAACAGGATCGTTGCCGGCAAGGTGCTGAAGATACCCTCTTCAGGAGCCGGCGCCAACGTGACACCGGGCAGCAGCTCCAGCGGCAGGAACATCAAATACACGGTCAAACGGGGGGACAACCTCTGGATCATTGCCAGACGTCACAACACCACAACCAACAAAATCATGGCTGCCAACAACCTTTCCAGTTCTGCCCTTCACATTGGGCAGAAGCTGGTTGTCAATGCGTCAAAGACTTCGTCCCACACACAAAAATCCACCTACTGGGTAAAATCTGGCGATAATCCCTTTACAATTGCCAAAAAATATAATATGAGTCTCCATCGGTTGCTTTCGTTGAACAACCTCACCAAGAGAAGCAAGATCTACCCCGGCCAGAAACTCCTGGTCGAGTAGAGCCGTTTTTAGCCCCCGTAGCTCAGTGGATAGAGCATTGGATTCCTAATCCATGTGCGCAGGTTCGATTCCTGCCGGGGGCACCACATACCGGACCTCACATACCGGAAGTACTGTATCCCCCATGGAAAAAAACGCTTTTACACCCGAACTACTCGCACCGGCAGGTAATTTTGAGAAACTCGAAATTGCCGTCCAGTACGGTGCCGATGCTGTCTACCTTGCCGGCAAGGAGTTCAGCCTTCGAAATTTTTCCGGCAACTTTACCAGGGAAGAGCTGGCAAAAGCCGTGGAATACGCCCACCGATTCAATGTCAAGGTCTACCTGGCATGCAATATCTACTCAAGGACCCACGAAGAGCACCTCCTGTCAGACTTTCTTTGTGACATCGGAGAAATAGGCCCGGACGCCTTGATTGCGGCAGACCCCGGCATTATCCACATGGCAAAATCCATCATCCCCCGGATGGACATCCATCTTTCCACCCAGGCCAGCACAACCTGTTTACGTGCTGTGCAGTTCTGGGAATCAATGGGGGTCAAGCGGGTCAATCTGGCAAGGGAATTGTCACTTGAAGAGATCCAGGCCATCTCCGCCGGGACAGACGTGGAGATCGAAACCTTTGTCCACGGGGCCATGTGCATCTCCTATTCGGGCAGATGCCTGCTGAGCAGCTTCCTCTCCGGGCGGGACAGCAACAGGGGAGAGTGCAGCCACCCCTGCCGGTGGAAGTATTCCGTGGTTGAAGAACAGCGGCCCGGAGAGTTTCACCCGGTGATGGAGGACAGCAGGGGAACCTACCTGTTCAACTCCAGGGATCTCTGCATGATCGACCACCTGCCCGCCTTGTTTCAGGCAGGGATAACCTCTTTGAAAATCGAAGGAAGAATGAAAGGGTTGAACTACCTGGCCTCTGTGGTAAGGGCCTACCGCAGTGCCATTGACGCCTGCAGCATTGACCCCGAAAATTTTTCTGTTTCCCCCCAGTGGCGTTACGACCTCTCCCAGGTCTACCACAGAAGCTTTTCCACGGGCTTCTATTTCAACTCCCCCCGTGAAACCCTGCCCGACTATGACAACAAACGGTCAGGGAAAATTCACAATTTTATCGGCAGAATTGTCCGCCAGCCGGACACCGACCAGGTTACCATTGCCGTGAAAAACAGGGTCTCTGTCAACGACCGCATCGAAATTTTTCCCCCTGAAGGAAGGGTTGAAACGAGACGGGTTGTTGCTGTTTTCAACAACAACCAGGAACCGGTCCAGCACGGCCAACCCAATACAGAATCCACGTTAAAAGTGGACGTCCACGGCCGGTTTGCCGGCATTGTCAGGCTGGCCCCGCCCCCCCCAAAGCCCATGAAATCATTCCAGACCCATTAAAATCAACTCTCCTTTACAATTCCCTTGAGGTATAGTCGATTAATTGGTAAACTGCTCCAGTTCCTGTTGAGAAAACAGGAATATGCGCAGCTGAAATGCAGGCTTGATCATAACAGAAAACAAACCTTTCCCAGGAGATGCATCATGTTTGAAGACGACGAAACCCTGCAGATGTATATTGAAGAGTCCCTTGAGCACCTGTCAGACATCGAAAATGATCTTTTAACCATTGAAGGAACATCCGGCGGGGACGTTGATATTGATCTTGTGAACAACGTCTTTCGAGCGGCCCATTCCATCAAAGGGGGGGCCGGTTTCATGGGGTTGACCGTTGTCAAGGAGCTGTCCCACAGTTTGGAAAATGTCCTTGATCTGATCCGGAACCTAGAGGTGATCCCGGATCAGGAAAAGGTCAGCGTTCTCCTCAAGGGGTTTGACAAGCTTGAAGAGTTGATGAACAATATCCAGACAAGCAACGAACAGGATGTAACCCGCCACATAACCGCCCTGGAAAACATCACAAAGTCATCACTGCCCCAAGAGAAACAGGAGTCCGTATCAGAACTCATGGACATCCACCTTGCCGACGGAAGGGTCTTTCCCGGCATTTTTCAATATGATTACGACAACAGCAAAGAGGACGGAAGATACGTTTTTATTGCCGAATACGATCTGATCCATGATATTCACAATAAAAACAAAAATCCCATAGCCCTGCTCAAGACCCTTGAAAAAACAGGCAACATCATTGATTCCCGCATCAATTTCGACTCGGTGGGCACCCTTGACGAAGACATCAAATCGGCAAGGATTCCCTTCCAGATCCTTTTTACGTCAATCATCGAACCGGACATGGCAGAGACCCTGTTTGAGATTGACAAGTCTTATATCCATGTAATTGAAGATGATATGCTCAAGCCTTCCGGTGCCTCGGTTCAGAAAGAACCCATGGCCATGGCGGCCAAGACCCCCCCCCTGCCGTCGTCACCAGAGACCGTTGAAACCGCCCCAGCAGCCACAGCAGAAATGGCGGCGACAGAGCCCCCCTCTCATGGTGCAAAAGAAAAAATTCCGGCACCGGCCGAGGCCCGGCAGCCCGTTATGCAAGAAGAGGAGAAACAGGAGAAAAGCCCCGGGGAACAGGAATCGGTTGCCGCCTCCAAACCCCAGGGATCCCTCCGGGTGAATGTCAATCTCCTTGACACCCTGATGAACCTTGCCGGAGAGCTGGTTTTGAGCCGGAACCAGCTGATCCAGGGGATCGGCTCCGCCAACAGCAAGGCCACGGAACTCTCCAGCCAGCGTATCGACATGATCACCTCGGAACTTCAGGATGCCATCATGCGCACAAGGATGCAGCCCATTGCCAATGTGTTCAACAAGTTCACCCGGGTTGTCAGGGATCTTTCCAAGGATCTTGGCAAGACCATTGACCTTGCCATCGAGGGCAAGGACGTTGAACTGGACAAAACCATCATCGAATCCATCAACGATCCTCTGACCCATCTGGTCCGCAACTCCGTGGACCACGGCATCGAGACCCCCGAGGTAAGGAAGAATGCGGGGAAAAACCCCACCGGCAGGATCACCCTGAAAGCCTTCCACGATGCCGGCCTTGTCAATATTGTCATCTCCGATGACGGCAAGGGGCTTGACCCGGACAAACTCGCCCGCACTGCCCTTGAAAAGGGATTGAAAACCGAACAGCAGATCGCTGACATGTCTGACAAGGAGAAGAGCGAACTGATACTCTTGCCGGGCTTTTCCACGGCTGAAAAGGTGACCGATGTCTCCGGCCGGGGGGTGGGCATGGATGTGGTGGTCACCAATCTTGAAAAACTCGGCGGCATCATCGAAATCGACTCAAAACCGGGAAAGGGATCGGATATCCAGATCAAGCTTCCCCTGACCCTGGCCATCATCCCAAGCCAGATCATCTCCGTTGGCAACGAAAAATATGCCGTACCCCAGGTCAACCTGGACGAACTGCTGAGAATCCCCGCCTCCAAGGTCAAGGAAAAGATCGAAAAAGTGGGCGATGCCGATGTTGTCCGTCTCCGGGGCAACCTGCTTCCCCTGCTCAACCTGGCGGAGATTCTCGGCATTGAAAAAACCTTTGTTCACCCCGTGGACAACAAAGAATACCCTGACAAGCGGGCATCGGTTTCCGACAGGCGTTCCCTGCGCCATGACTCCATTGAACAGGGAGTGCAGGCCGGTGATGCCGCCGGCAAAACCCAGGAGACGGACGAACGTACCGGAAAAGACAGGCGGTACAGGGCTGCCAGTGCCGTAAACATAGCCGTAGTCTCGGCAGGCCAGTTCAAGTACGGAATGGTTGTTGACGAGCTCAGCGACTCTGAAGAGATCGTTGTCAAGCCCCTTGGGCGGCATCTGAAAAAGTGCAGCGGTTACGCCGGTGCCACCATCATGGGAGATGGAAAGGTCGCCCTTATCCTGGATGTCGCCTCCCTGGCCCAGATGGCGGAACTGACCACATCCGCCGAAACCGAACGGGTGGCCAAGGCGGCCAGGCAGGCCCGGGAAGCCGAAGACCAGGCCAGGGACAAGGCGTCCCTGCTGCTGTTTCGAAACGGAGAATCGGAGTATTTTGCCGCTCCCCTCAACCTTGTGGAGCGCATCGAGCGGATTCCCTATTCCACCATCGAAGATGTCGGCGGGAAAAGGGTCGTTCAGTACCGGGGCGGAGCCCTCCCCCTCTACGAGCTCTCCCAGGTGGTAAATCTGGAAAAGCTGCCCCGGAGGGAACAGCAGGAGATCATCGTTTTCACCGTCAAGGGAAGAGAACTTGGCCTCATGGTCAGCCCGCCGGTGGATGCCATCGAGGTCTCCCTGGACATCGACGATTCCACTCTCAAGCAGCCCTGCATCAACGGCTCCATGATCATAAACAACCGCACCACCCTGCTGGTGGACATCTTTGACCTGGTCAAGGAGCTGAACCCCGCCTGGTTCAAGGAAGAGAAAACCGCTGCCGCCGAGATGGCCGAGGCGGGGCAAAAGGTGATCCTCTTTGCCGAGGATTCGGCATTTTTCAGAAACCAGGTTTCCGGCTTCATGACAGAAGACGGGTACAAGGTGATCGAGGCGGAAGACGGTGCCGTTGCCTGGGAGCTGCTGCAGCAGCACAGAGACGAGATCGATATCGTTGTCACAGACCTTGAGATGCCCAATATGGATGGTTTTGAACTGACGGAAAAGATCAAGGCAACCCCTGATTTCTCCCATTTTTCCGTGATCGCCCTTACATCCCTGGCCAGTGACGAGCACGTGACACGGGGAGGCAAGGTGGGCATTGACGAGTACGAGATCAAGCTGGACAGGGAAAATCTCATGAAGGTGATCCGAAAACACCTCAACCTTTGACAAACCGGCCCCATCTCTTGCAGCCTGACTGCCAAAACCCAACAGCCGGAATTCCCAGGAGAATTAAGCATGACTGAAACCACTGAACTAGTTTCCGAAACAGCCATGGAAATGGCAACCTTTTACGTTGGCAAGGCCCTTTGCGGCATTGATATCCTCAGCATCCAGGAGATCAACAAAAACTTTGAGATGACATCGGTTCCACAATCCGCAGACTATGTCGTCGGAGTGCTCAACCTCCGGGGTCGGATTGTCACCATCCTTGATCTTGGTAAAAAACTGGGGCTTTCCCAGATTGAAAAGGGCAAGAACAACAGAAATATCATTGTCCGGTACCAGGACGAGCACATCGGCCTTCTGGTGGACTCGATCAGCGACGTGGTTGCTGCGGAAAAAGAGCATATTGAACAGGCCCCTTCCAATATCGGCGGTGTCAAGGGAAAATTTTTCCACGGTGTTCTGAAAACCGAAAAAAGTCTCATCGGAATTCTGGATATAGAAGAGGTTCTCAAAGAATAATATGAAACCGATAAAAGTCCTTGTTGTGGACGACACCATCGTCTACCGAAAAATTGTATCGGATGTGCTCAAGGAGCTGCCCGGGATTGAGGTGGTGGGAGCGGCCAGCAACGGCAAAATTGCCCTTTCAAGAATCCTCTCGTTAAAGCCCGACCTGATCACCCTTGATATCGAAATGCCCGAGATGACCGGGATTGAGGTGTTGGAGCATCTGCATGCCATGGCCGACCCGCCGGTTGCCGTGATGCTCTCCACCCTTACCCGGAAGGGCAGCGACATGACCATCAAGGCCCTTGAGCTGGGGGCCTTTGATTTCGTTCCCAAGCCGGATGCCGGAAAGATGGCCGACAACCTGATCAAGGTCAAAGAGTCCCTTGTACCGGTGATTCAGGCATACAGACGGAAAAAAGAGGTCACTGCCAGACTGAGGCGGCGGACCCCCCCGGGCAGAGGGGGGGCGCTGCCCGCCCCCAGGCCTGCGGCACCTGTCATCCGGGCCAGGATGGAGACCAGGAAATCCCACTCGGAAATCATTGCCATCGGTATCTCCACCGGGGGACCCAACGCCCTGGCCAAGATGGTGCCTTTTTTGTCACCGAAACTCAATGTGCCGGTGCTCATTGTCCAGCACATGCCCCCGGTGTTTACCGCCTCTCTTGCCAAGAGCCTGGACGCCAAATCTCCCCTGGAGGTGAAGGAAGCTGTCAACGGAGAACCTTTGGTTCCCAACAGGGTCTATATCGCCCCCGGAGGCAGGCAGATGAAAGTCGCTGCAGGAGGCGACGGCAAAACGAGGAACATCAAAATAACCGACGATCCCCCTGAAAACAGCTGCAAACCATCGGTTGACTACCTGTTCCGCTCCATATCAGAGCACTACGTGGGACGGGCAACGGGGGTGATCATGACCGGCATGGGGTCTGACGGCACAGAAGGGGCGGTATTGATGAAAAAAAACGGAAGCATCATCATCGCCCAGAACCAAGAGACCTGTACAGTGTTCGGCATGCCCAAGGAACCCATCGAACGAGGGATCACCGACATTATTGCCCCTTTGGACAAGATCGCAGAAGAGATCAATAAAACCGTCAAACAGTAAGCAGGTTTCCATGATCAACATCACCTCCCAGGAGTTTGACTCATTTTCAAAATATATCCTTGAGATTTCGGGCATTGCGCTCGCGAAGGGCAAGGAATACCTCGTGGAAACACGGCTCAACCCTGTTCTTGCAGAAATTAAATGCACCTCCTATTCAGAGCTGCTGAAAAAAGCCAGGTCAGACGTCAAAAAAGAAGTGGAAAAGAAGATCATCGACGCCATCTCCACCAATGAAACCTATTTCTTCAGGGACAAGGCGCCCTTTGAACTGCTCCAGTATAAAATCATTCCCGATCTCATTGACAGACGCTCCAAAAACAAAACAGGTCTGAAACCGTCCATCCGCCTCTGGAGCGCTGCCAGCTCAACCGGCCAGGAGATCTACAGCATTGCCATGGCCCTTAACGAGATGAACATCACACCCAAAACCTACAATATCAAACTTCTCGGCACAGACATCTCCGATGCTGCCGTGGCCCAGGCAAGCTACGGCCAGTACAACAAGTTTGAAATCGCCAGGGGGCTGGACCAGAAACGGCTCAACCGCTATTTTACCCCCAGGGGAGACAATTGGCGGATCAAGGATGAAATCAGGTTCATGGCCCAGTTTAAAAAGATGAACCTGATGAAGCCTTTTACCGGCCTTGGCAAATTTGACATTATTCTGTGCCGCAATGTCATGATCTATTTTACCAGCGAAGACCGGAGAAAGATCTACAGCAACATCGCCAGGGTGTTGGAACCGGATGGGTATCTGATCATCGGTTCCACTGAATCCCTTGCCAATGATTCCGATCTCTTTGCTCCCCAGCGCTACCTGAAATCGGTTTTTTACCAGATGAAATAACAGAAATTGGGCATGTTCATAACTTCGGTCAAATCCACTGGTTCGTGGCCCCCCGGGCCATGATCAAAACCCGGAAATTGCCCATTCATCCCAAAGAGTTACAGAGGTGTGTCGTGCCCAAAATCAATGCCGAAGAATTTTTAGAAGAGCTGGCCTTCTGCCTTAACGCAGAGGATATCGTCAAGGCCAAGGCTCTGCTTCAGTTTGCATCGGATTCCAATATCGATGTTGAGGTGCAGAAACAGGCTCTGCTTGCCATTGGAAAGGCCCGGGATACCATCGCCTTCCCCCTGCTGGAACACCTGACACGGGTAAAGATCGCAACTCCTGAGGTGCAGGACTCTCTGTACGAGCTGATCCTGGACAAGGCCTACGGCAACACCGACCTGGTCATCCGCTACATCACCGGCGAAGACCATAAAAGCAGCCGCCTGATCTATCTCCAGGCAGCAGGGGACCTGGCCCTGACAGAGACCGCCGAAACCCTTGCCACCATCATTTCAACCGCCAGGGACAGGGAGATTCTTGCCCAGGCCGTAAAATCCCTTGGTGCTTTGCGGCTGGAAAAGCACCTCCCCCTGCTGGCAGCCCTGGCAAAAGACCGGAAAACAGATGAGAAAATCAGACATGAAGCAATCTTTGCCATGGCAGAACATGCCGGCAGACCGGCCGTTGACCATCTCTACCAGTGCATATCCGGAACCAGTGATGCCGATCTTCTGGCCATCGAGGCCATGGCAGAGATCCAGGACCAGTACGCCCTGGAAACCCTTGCCCTGCTCCTGGATTCCAGTTACACCCACATCAGGGATACGGCCATTGACCAGTTCCTGAAAATCGGAAAAAAGGCCGTTCCCATCCTCACCAAGGCCGCTTTCAATGCCCGATCCGATTACCTGGTCCACCTTTTGACCACCCTGGGCTACATCGGCGACCCGGCCGCCCTGCCGGGAATACTGGATATTGTCAATGTCAATCCAAAGGATCCCAATATCCGCCAGGCGGCCTATGAGGCCCTTGAGCGGCTCCCCTCGACCAAATCGGCTATCACCCTTGCCGGCGGCCTCCAGGACCCGGTGGAGGCGGTTAGGATGAGTGCTGCCAGGGCCGTTGACAAGAACCTCTCCAAGGTACTGGTGGCAGGACTGAAAAACATTGTCCGGCAGGAAAACAGGGATGCCGAAAACACCGTGGCGGCCCTGATCGATTCCGAATCGGACACGGTTTTCAATTTCCTTCTCCAGGAAAAGTCCTTTGAGCGCCTTGCCGCAGCCCATGTTGCATCCAAGGCCTCGCCGGCCACCCGAAACCATTTTCTTGCCCTGCTCAAAGACAAGGGGCACCAGGAACTTGCCGGCAAAATTTCCCAAGCCGCCGAACACAGACAGGACCAGGCCGGAGAGGAGCTTGTCGAGATCTATGTGGTGGATGATTCCAGGATGATGCTCAAGCTCTACCAGAACAAGCTTGGAAAAGCCGGGTATAAAGCAACGCCTTTTCAGTTTCCCGAGGAGGTGATGGCTGCCGTGTCCGTGTCAAAACCGGTTCTTGTGATAACCGACCTGAACATGCCCCGGATGAACGGCTTACAATTGACACGGGAGATACGGCGGAAATACACCCGCCAGGAACTTCCCGTTCTCATGATCACCACCCAGAGTGATTTTGTCCAGGCAGAAGACGAAAACGAAACAGCGGCATTCAACGAAACCGCCATGAAAAAAACAGGTATCAGCCGCATACTGCACAAACCCTTTACAGATGAAGCGCTGTACACCAGCGTTGCTGAACTTATAGACCATCAGGGAGAAAAATGATAAGAAAAGCGATGATCGGAGATGTCAAGGAGATCCACGCCCTCCTTCACCACTACAGCACCAGGGGAGAGCTTCTTGGAAGGCCCCTGAGCAGGCTTTACGACCATATCAGGGATTTCTGGGTTTTTGAGGAGAAAAATAAAATCACAGGCTGCTGCGCTTTGCAGTTCTGCTGGGAGGACCTTGCCGAAATCAGATCCCTGGCCGTTGTGGAGAGCTGCGCAGGCAAAGGAATCGGCACCCTGCTGGTGGACCGCTCCATCCAGGAGGCCCTGGCCTTTAAGGTCAAGCAGCTCTTCACCCTGACATACAGGCCGTCCTTTTTCCAACGGTTTGACTTCAGCGTCATCGACCGTTCGGAACTGCCCATCAAGATCTGGGCGGACTGCATTCACTGCGTTAATTTTCCAGACTGCGATGAAATCGCAATGATAAAAAAGCTCTACCAGGATTAGTAATCAGATTTCTAAGCTTGGTCATAACATCGCCCACCCTGGGGTGGGGTCAGGCTTTCGTTATTAACATTATCGTATGTTTTATGGTTTGACACTGTGCTTTTCTGTCCGATAACGTCAATAACAAAAGCCTGACCCCGTTGGCCCGCCAAAAGTGACGAGTGGCCGATGGCATGACCAACCCCCATTTTCTGTCATGCGTAGATGATCTTAAAGGGAATGGGCGGGCAGGTGTGGACACCGGGTCTTGGCAGAATCTGCTCCAGGGAGACGGTAAGCCAGCTGCTGTCGGACCTGCACTCCCGCAGCTTTCCCCCTTCCGGGGGCAGTGCATGGACGGAGTAAGTGTAGTGGGTATTGAAAATACACACCAGATTCCCGTTTTCCTTGGCAATCCCGTAGTTTTTTTTGAATTCCTCGTAGGAAATTCCACCGGCAGCGGCAATGGCCAGGGCATCGCCCTTGGAAAACTTCAACAGGACCGACTTTGAAATCCCTTTTTCACCGATGCGCAAAAGGGCCCTGGATTCGCTGCTGCCCACGTATACCGTAGTCATGGCACCGATCTTTCTGAAATACTGGGACGCGACAATGGCAGCGGTTCTTCTCCCGCCGGCCATGACGGGCATTCCGTAATATTCGAAGAACTTATTCTGGATAATTTCAGCGTATTTGTCCCCTTTTTCATAGAGGTCCCGGGAGATGTAGCGAAGATTTTTTGCCAGCTCTTCGGCAGCCTCGGCAATGGGCCAGTCGATGCGAACATGGACATGGGTCAGCGCATAACTCTTTTTGGACCGCAGATCCGGCTGGATCAGCAATGCGTAATCCACCGGCAGGAGGGATTTCATCAGATCAAAAAATCCCGGGGTTTCCATGTATTTGAGGTTTTTATGAAAATCCTCAACATCGGAAAAATACTTGTGTTTGACAAGGTTGGTCTTGGTTGTTTTGTTCACGTCAAAGTATCGAATATACTTTTTGTGCTGGGCATCCAGGGGACTTTCCGAGAAGATCACAAGAAACGAGTTCTGGTATTTAAACTCTGTGTTGGGAATCCGGGCCCTTGGTTTCAGCTCCCGTGTTTCCACAAAGGGGTACGGCAGGTTCTGGGCCTTGAAATTGTGGTAGGAATTGACAAGGGAGTATTCCAGGACAAAAATATCCATCTGATCCCGGAGGACTTCATAGTACGATCGTCTAAGCTTTTTATCCCGGCTTAAAACTTCCCTTGGACAGCAGAACACGGTGTTGCCTCCTTTTTTTATAACCGCCATGACAAGCGTGATCACGACAAAAGTGGAAACAGTTTTGCGCCGCCCCCAGCGGATTGATTGCCCCGGCGAGCGTCTCTTGCCTATTCTCCCAGGGCAGCGACCCCGGGCAGTTCTTCCCCCTCCATGAGGTGGAGAAAGGCGCCGCCT